>CALEOJ010000234.1 GCA_937910425.1 uncultured candidate division WPS-2 bacterium | reverse complement strand
CGCTGTTCGAACGTTACGTCGCAGTTCGCAACGTCGACCTCGACGTAGCGCGAGATCACCTCGAGCAGGTCGTGCTTGAGCGACTCGACGACGTCGGGCGCGAGCGAGAGATGGTCGGAGAGCAGGACGAGCCGCAGACGCTCCTTGGCGGTCGCGCTGGAGGCCGGCTTCCCAAAGAAGCGCTGGATGAACTCGAACACTATTTCCGGCCCCCGAAGAGCTTCTCGAACAACGACTTCTCGCGCGGGATCTCCGGCACGCCGGTCAGCGTCCCGCTGATACGCTGCGCGATCTGGCGGTACGACTCGCCGACCGGCGAGGCGGGGTCGAGCGCGACCGGCTCGCCGCGGTTGGTCGAGACGATCACGTCGGGTGCGTCCTCGATCACGCCGAGCAGCGGCAGCCGCAGGATTCCGTTGACGTCCTCGACCGAGAGCATCTTTCCCCGCCGCACCATCGCAGGACGCAGGCGGTTGACGATCAGCTTCACGTCGCGGCCGTCGCCGAGCAGCCCGACGACGCGGTCGGCGTCGCGCACCGCCGAGACCTCGGGCGTGCAGACGATGATCGCCTCGTCGGCGCCGGCGATCGCGTTGGCGAAGCCTTTCTCGATCCCGGCCGGACAGTCGATCAGCACGTAGTCGAAGCGGTCGCGCAGCCCGCTGATGAGGTCGCGAAACGCGGCGGTGTCGACGTCGTCCTTCTCGCGCGTTTGCGCCGCGGCGAGCAGCCGCATCGTCGGCACGCGTTTGTCGGTCACCAGCGCGTCGTCGAGCGTGACGTGACCTTCGAGCACGTCGAGCACGTGATGGCGGACGCGCGCCTCGAGCCCGAGCACGATGTCGAGATTGCGCAGCCCGACGTCGGCATCGACGAGCACCACCGACGCGCCGGTCGCTGCGAGCGCGGCGCCGGTGTTCGCCGTGGTCGTGGTCTTGCCGACCCCGCCTTTCCCGCTCGTCACCACGATCGCGCGTCCGCGCTTGCGCGGCACGGCGCTCGTCGCGGGCGCCTCCTGTTGCACCAACTCGTGCATCGCCACTAACTCGCCTTTCCGAAGATGCGCGCGAAGAATCCGGGTGCGCCGAAGGTGGTGAACGGAACGAGCTCGCCCTCGAGCCGGCGCGCGATCTTGTCGTAGACCGCCGCTAGACGCGACTCGGTCTGCAGCACGATCGGCTCGCCCTTGTTCGTCGAGTCGATCACCTCTTCGTCATCGGGGATGATGCCGAGCAGCTCGGCCGAGAGGATGTCGGTGACGTCGTCGACGGAGAGCATGTCACCGCTGCGCACCATCTCCGGGCGCAGCCGGTTGACGATCAGGCGGAGCGGGAGACCGCGCTCTTGCAGCTTGCCGATCACGCGGGAGGCGTCGCGGATCGCGCTGACCTCGGGCGTCGTCACGACGATCGCCTCGCTGGCGCCGGCGATCGCGTTGCGGAAGCCGTGCTCGATCCCGGCCGGACAGTCGATCAACACGTAGTCGCAGATCTCTCCGAGCTGTCGCACGACGTCGGCGAACTGCAGCTCGGTGATCGCGGTCTTGTCGCGCGTCTGCGCCGCCGGCAGGATCGAGAGGTTCTCCAGCCGCTTATCTTTGATCAGCGCCTGACGGAGCTGACAGCGCCCTTCGACCACCTCGACGATATCGAACACGATCCGCTTCTCGACGCCCAGCACCAGGTCGAGGTTACGCAGCCCGATATCCGCGTCGACAAGCACGACGCGATGACCGCGCTTCGCGAGCATGGCCCCGAGGTTGGCCGTTGTCGTGGTCTTGCCGACGCCACCTTTGCCGGACGTCAACACGATGCGACGAGCGCTCATAGTGCTTGCTGTTCCTTTCGGAGATCGGCGTCGGCGAAGGGGACGACCAGGATGCGCTCGTCGACGATCGAGGCGTGCTCGGGACCGCGCGGCTTCAACCCCGCGTCGCTGGTCGCGATCAGCGTCGCGATGCGCAGTTGGGTCGGCGCGAGTTCGAGCGCGATCACCCGCGCGGCACGGTCGCCCTGCGCGCCCGAATGCGCGACGCCGCGCAGCGCGCCGAACACGACGATGTCGCCCGAGGCGACCAGCTCGGCGCCGGGATTCACGTCGCCGACCACCACCAGGTTGCCGAGGTTGTGCAAGGCCTGCCCGCCGCGCAGGGTGCCGCGGTGATACAGCGTCGAGACGCCGACGGCGAGCGGGCGGGTGGGCTGCGGCAAGGCGACCCCGGCCGCGGCCACGACGCTGGCCGGCATCGGCGTGCCGTCTTGGCGCCGGCGGACCATGTCTTGGCGCGCACCGGCGAAGTCGGCGACGAGTGAGCGCGCTTCGTCGGAGAGGCGGACGTCGCGGACGGCAGGCCGGCGCGGGAGCGCGGCGACCTCCGCCACGGTCGCCGAGCCGAGGTAGGCCAGGTCGAGCTCGGCGACGATCCCGGCGATTGTGTCGACCCCGCTCACGCCGTCGAGCGTGATGCCGTACTCCGCCAGCGCATCGCGGAAGGCCGCGATCTCGGTCGCCGGCGGCTCGAGAATACCGAGATTGGCGACCGCCCGGCTCCCCCGGTAGAAATCGGGCTTGGCGGCAAACTGCCCGCGCAACTCTTCGACGGCGGCGCCGAGGGTGCGGTCGACCGCGATCTCCAGATTGCGGCCGCGACCGCGTACGATACTCATCGGCGTCCCTTCCAGACCATGATCGCCCGCGGTTCCGACGTGCCGGAACGCGGCCCTGCGCGTTCCACACGGAATGCACGGGAAAGTTCGGTTGTCCACACACAATCCTCAGGTTTGTCCGGTACTAGTGGAGAGTTCCGGACTTCCGTCGAACCGGAAGACCCTGGCCCCGACCGGCCGAACCGCCCCCGAGGACACCTCATGCCGCTCCGCCGCATCGTCGTCATCGCGCTCAGTATCGCGATGCTGTGTGCCACCATACCGGCACCCGTGCTCGCACTCCCGACGTCGACCGAGGTCAGCATCGGGAAAGAGTACGACAAGCAGATCACCGATTCGAACGTGATCGTGACCGACCCGCTGCTCAACCAGTGGGTCAACGACATCTCGAACAAGTTGTGGGCGCAGACCGCGCGCAAGGACGTTCCGTATTCGATCAAGATCCTGGACGTGGCGGATATCAACGCGTTTTCGACGCTGGGCGGCTACATCTACATCAACGAGGGGACGCTGGACTTCGTCCAGAGCGACGACGAGCTGGCCGGGATCATCGGTCACGAGACCGGCCACATCGAGCGCCGCCACGCCGTGACGGCGAACAACAAGGCATCGATCCTCAACGTGCTGTTCGGGATCGGCTCGCTGTTCTCACCGCTGCTGTACCGCTTCGGGCAGTTGCTGCAAGCCGGCGCGCTGGCGCGCATCTCGCGCGACGACGAGAACGAAGCCGACAAGTACGGCCTGATGCTGATGGCGCGCGCCGGCTACGACCCGGACGCGATGCACACGTTCATGGCGCACCTGGGCGCGGTCGACGCCGAGAACCACGACCTCATCTCGAAGTACCTCGCCGACCACCCCGACTCGAAGAAGCGGCTCGCGAACCTCAGCGGCGATCCGGAGCTCAACCCGCAGCTGCGCACCGACGACCAGCGCGTCGCCCAGGCGATCCACGACTACGACACCGCACGCTACAACGTCGCGGCGATGAAGTTCTCCGACGTGCTCAAGCGGCGCCCCGACGACGCGACCGCACGCTTCCAGCTCGGCCAGTCGCAGCTCGCCCTGGGCCAGCTCTCGAAGGGCGAGCAGAACCTGGCCGCGGCGGCCGAGAAGGTTTCGCCGCAAGCCAAGCTGCTCGCCGACGTGCGCATCAAAGGGCTGCGCGACGCGGAGCGGCGCATGAACCTGCTGCACCCCGATCTGGCGCCGCTGCGCGCGCAGATCGCGACCGGACTGGCGAACGAGACGCAAGCCTCCACGGCGATCGGCACGCGCCGCAAGGAAGGGATCGACCAGCTCAAGTCGCTCCGCGCGCGCGTCCAGAACATCGTGTTCGGGATGCCCGACCTCTCGCGCATCACGCCCCGCAAGGACTCGCGCCTCGACACGCTGGTGCACAACATCAACACGATGTCGAAGTCGCTCGACATCGCGACGAACAAGGCGTCCGAGACGATCGGCGGCGTCGGCTCGCTGGAGCGCAATAAAGAAGGCGGCCTGCTCAAGGAGAACGCCGACATCCTCAACGAGCT
>CALEOJ010000233.1 GCA_937910425.1 uncultured candidate division WPS-2 bacterium | reverse complement strand
TGCGAGGAGCATGTCGAGCTCGCGCGGATCCGGCTCGTCGGTGCCTCCGTCTTGCCGCTCGCCGGCGCCCCGGTGAACGCGATCAGCCCGTGTTCGGCGGGGAGCGCGAGCGCGCGTTCGAGCGCCAGCAGCGCAACCGCGGGTCCGGTGCCCGGCGTCATCGGCCGAAGCGCTCTTCGAGCGCGAGCGGGCGTTCGCGGCACGCGTCGGCGTACGCGCAGTAGCGGCACGCGTCGGGATCGTCGGTCGCGGGAAACGCGGCGAGCGTCCCGCTCGCCAGCTCCGTGGCGAGCGCGATCATGCGCTCGCGCGCGCGCTCGAGCTCGACGACGGCAATCTCGCCGGCCGGACCGCGGCTGCGCGGTGCCCGTGAAGTGGTGACCACGTCCAGCTCCACCGGCGCGACGTCGAGCAACGCGTCCTTCAGCGGTACGAGCGCCAAGCGCGTGACGACGTCGCCCGCAGCGGTGCGCGCCCAGTAGTAGAACGGCAGCTGGAACTCGCGGAACGCGCGGACTTCGGCCAGGTACTCGTCGGCGCTCGTCGCGATCGAACCGGTCTTGTAGTCGACGACGGTCACGGTGCCCGTCCGATCGTCGCGGTCGAGCCGGTCGATGTAGCCGATGAAACGGTGACCGCCGAGCTCGACGTCGGCTTGCGTCTCGCGGCCGATCACCTCGAACGGGGCGCGGCGCGCGCGCTCGAGCAGCCATGCGAGGTACTTCTTCGCGGTCCGCCGCGCGCGGCGTTTTTGCAGCTCGAATTCGACCGGCGCGTCGAAGCGCGTGCGGTGACGGTCGAACGCGGTGACGACGCAGTAGTCCAGGAACGACGCGAGCGCTCCGCCGTCGACGCCGTCGAAGCGCGCGTGCACGGCGTGAAAGTCCTCGAGCGCGGCGTGGAACGCGATGCCGTAGAACGATGCCGAGGAGCCGCGATCCTCGACGGCGGCGCAGGCGTAGCGAAACCACCACTTTCGCGCGCACTCGGCGTATGCGTTGAGCGACGACGCGCTGAACGAGAATTTGCGCATCGCCACCGGCGCGGGCGGCTCGTCGTCGACCGGCGCGGCGGGTTCGACGGCGTCGAGCGGGGGCGCGCGCCGTCCCGCGCTCGCGAGCTCGGCATCGATCTCGGCGATGAGGTCGCGCGCCTCCCACGGCTCGGCGAAGGCGCGCGCAGCGTCGAAGTCGGCGGCGATGCGGTCGAGCACCGCGCGCGCAGCCTGCCCTGACCCTTCGACGGGCTCAGGGGAAGGGTCGTTGAACGGGAAGGCGGCGGCGATCGCCGCCAGCACGCTACGGGCGGAGGCGTCCGGCGTCTTGTAGACGGCGGTGACGGTGCCGAGTGCGTGCGCGAAGCGGGTCGCGTCCGCGGTGCCGCCGCGCGCGATCGCGTCGAGCAGGTTCTCGCGGTCGCCGGCGACGGCGAGCAGCGTCCGAGCGTCATCTGTGCGCACGCCGCTTTGCGGCGTCATCAGTGCGCGCCGTGCGTCCGCGTCGCTTTGCGAGGCGGCATAGCGCAGCAGGGTCGTCACCCCGTCGACTGCGGCGAGATCGAGCGCGGGCGGCGGCGGCGGGTCGGCGACCTCGAACGCGAGGCCGGCTTCGACGGCGAGACGCCGCCACGCGAACGAGTCGTCGGGGTTCGCGAGCAGCCCGGCGTCGACCGCCAACGTCTCGCCCTCCAGCGCGGGTCGCGTCGCGACGGCCTGCCGGAGTGCGCTGCGCACGTCGATCGCGTCCGCGAATGCGACCAGCGTGCGTACGTGCTGCGCGAGCGTCTCGAACGCGGCCGGTACCGCGCCGTTGTCGACCGCGTCGAGGACCCGCGCGGCGAACGATGCGCTGGCGCGGACGTGCGGTGGCAAAACGACGTCTTCGCGCGTCGCCGCAATGCGCCGCACGATCGCCCGCCGCTCGCCCTCGCGCAGAACGCGCCGGCGAACGAGCCGCGCCAGAAACGCGGCCGGAGCCTCCGCTTGCCCGGTCGGCAGGCGGCGTTCATCGACGACGAGCGGCACGGTAGGAGATATTCGGTTGCGCCTCCGACAGTGCCCCCCTTGCGTCAGTGCACGTTCAGCGAGAACGACGTGGGGACCGCGCGCTCGCCGTTCTGCACCACCGGGTCGGCGCGAACGACGACGGGGCGCAGCGTCGTCGAGTCGATCGTGACGCGCAGGGTGGCGACGCCGTTGTGAATCTTCACGTCGTACGCATTAGCGGACTCGTCTTCGCCGTTCTTCACCCGATCGAGGAATTCGCCGTGGTCGGGCTGGTCGGTCGCCACGAAGGTGCAGCCCTGGCTCACGCAGGTGAAGATCACGTGGAAGAAGTCCTTGCGGTGGGGTTGAGAAGGGATTCGCACGACGAGCGCCGCCGGGAACTCCGCTTCGTAGCTCCGCTTTCCGTTCGCGACGTAGGCGCGCGCGCTCTGTCCGTCGCCCGAGACGATCATTGCGCGCACGATCCGCACCGGCTCGGTGGTCGCGTGGGTCGCCGGCTGCGCCGCGTTCGCGGTCGCGGCGAGTGTGAGAGCCGAGGCGGCGAGAGCGACCCGCGCGAGCACCTACGCGACGGCCGAGGCGTCCAGCGGCGTCTCCTCGGCGCGCCAGGTGACGCGCGGCGGGATCAGACGCGCATCGACGCGGTCGATGTGCTCGTGCGCCAACCCGATCAGTCCGGCGATCGTCGCGTCGGAGAGCGGGGTCGGCTCGAGTCCGAGCGAGCGCAGGTTCGTGTTGACGCAGTTGTAGTAGTGATCTTCGCGCTCGACGCGCGGGTTGGCAAGGTGCGCGATCTCGCACGCCAGTCCGTGCTCGCGCGCGACCCGAGCAACGTGCTCGGCGAGCTCTCCGACCGCGAACATCTCGGTGAACTGGTTGAAGACGCGGTACTCGCCGTGCTTCGCCGGGTGCTCGAGCGCGATCTCGATGCAGCGCACCGTGTCGCGGATGTCGAGGAACGTCCGCGTCTGGCCGCCGCGCCCGTAGACGGTCAGCGGATGGCCGAGCGCGGCCTGGACGCAGAACCGGTTCAGCACCGTGCCGAAGACGTGGTCGTAGTCGTAGCGGTTGACCAGCGCCGGCGAGAGCGCGGTCTGCTCGGTCGACGTGCCGTAGACGACGCCTTGGTTGAGGTCGGTCGCGCGCAAGCCCCAGACGCGGCAGGCGAAGAAGATCTGGTCGCTGTCGCTGACCTTCGTGAGATGGTAGAACGAGCCGGGCTGTTTGGGGTACGGCAACGTGTCGCTGCGGCCGTTGTGTTCGATCGTGATGAAGCCTTCCTCGACGTCGATGTTCGGCGTCCCGTACTCGCCCATCGTGCCGAGCTTGACCAGGTGCGCGCCGGGCGCATTTTCGTGCAACGCCCACAGCACGTTCATGTTCCCGACCGTGTTGTTGATGTGGGTGCGCACCGAGTGGTCGCGGTCGATCATCGAGAACGGTGCGCTGCGCTGCTGGCCGAAGTGCACGACCGCATCGGGAGCGTTCTCGCGCACGACGCGGCAGAGCGGCGCGTAGTCGGTGACGTCGAGCTCCTCGAAGCGAATCGTTCGCCCGGTGACGCGTGACCATTCGTCGATGCGGCGCCGCGTCGACGCGATCGGCACGAGCGAGTCGAGACCGAGCTCACGGTCCCACGCGCGCCGCGCCAGGCTGTCGACGATCGTCACGTCGTGGCCGCGGCTGGACAGGTACAATGACGTCGCCCATCCGCAGTAGCCGTCGCCGCCGATCACCAGGACCTTCATCGTTATCAGTTTACCCCATTCAATTGAAAGATTCGGCAAAGTCTTTCGACGTGCGCGCCGAGCCGGTGCTCCTCCGCCCGCGCTCGCGCGGCGACGGAGAGACCGGACCAGGTCGCCTCGTCCAAGATCGTCCGGATCGCGGCGGCCAGAGCGACCTCGTCGCCGCGGCGCACGGCGATCCCGGCGCCGTCGATCCAGTCGGCGATCCCGCCGACGCCGTACGCGACCGCGGGACGGCCGCGCGCCTGCGCCTCGATGCCGACCAGGCCGAACGGTTCGGGCCACAGCGACGGTACCGCGACCGCGTCGGCGTCGTCGATCGCCGCGCGCATCTCGCTCGCCGAGAGCTTGCCGCGCCACTCGACCGCGATCCCGTCCCGAGCGGCCTGCGCCCGGGCTTCGCGCTCTTCCGCTTCGCCCTCGCCGGCGACGACGAGCCGCGGCCGTT
>CALEOJ010000232.1 GCA_937910425.1 uncultured candidate division WPS-2 bacterium | reverse complement strand
GCTGCTGGCGGCGAATTGCACCAGATCGCTGCTGGAGAGCACCCCGCGCTCACTGCGCCGTGGACTTTTCAAGATGATGTTGCTGAAAGCCTGGAAGCCTAACCGAAAGATTCTTCTGCTCTGGCTCGCGTTCGATATATGCGTCGGCGTCGTAGTCGCGTTCAATCATGTGCCACTTGCCGGTCAATTTGAACGGTATGCTCTTGCAGCCGAAGACCAATCAAACGGTGGATCTTCTCTTTCTTCAGCTCTTTGGACGGCTGCAGCCGTATTCAAACCCGACACGATCGGGCGAGAGGAACAGTCCTTACTGTCGGATTTTCAAGCCCTTGATGCGCAGCGATGTACCGCATTTTCTTCCCAGGCCCGCGCGATGTTGACCGCCGGCGGCGATGCGTATTATCTTTACCAGGGTTTAGGCGAGTCTGCAGAGTTTACCGGTGACGTTAAATCGGCTGTATACTGGACGCTGGCGTATTTGCGTTTAGATCATTTTCGCGGGTTCATCCGGCGAATATGGGCTTAAGGTGATTTTGAAATGACGATCGACAGGTTCGTCGCGGCAGCGCTCGTTGCGCTCGCCGCGGCAGCTCCGCTCGGCGCTCTCGCGCAAGGCGTCCCATCGTACGCTGAAGCGTCCCCGCCGTACTCGGACGGAGAAGAGAACATCCACGGCCGCATCGTGAGCTTCGACGGTGCCTACGGCCTGCGAGTGCGCGACAACCGCGGGTACATCGACGACGTCGAGCTGCATCAAGGAACGATCATCAACCCCACCGGGATCACGCGCTGGCCGGGGATGGTCGTCAGCATCCTGGGATACAATGCGGGCTCGTATGTTGCGGCGAACGAAGTCGACACGCCGTACACGTTCTACGGCGGCGTTCCGTATTGGGAAGGCCACCCGTGGTCCTACTATGGTCCGACGGCGAGCCTTGGACTTTTCTTCGGCACCCCCGGATGGTGGCACGGAAGCGAGCTACAGGCGGGCTATCACTACGTCGGCGGCGCGCGCGTCTATCCGAACATCCATGTCCACCCCATCTACACGAGCCACGGCGGCACGTTTCACGGCCGCGACGTCGCTGCGCCCGTCGCGCACGGCGGCTACTATCCACCCCGCGGCGTCGTCGCAAGGAAAGGATGAACGATGAGCGATCAAACGACGGTGAAGATGACGATGCTCGGGCTCGGCATCATGGGCTCGGCGATCGCCGGCACCGCGGCGCGCCGCGGACTGGCCGTGGTAGGCTGGGACCGCACGCCGCAGCGTGCGGCGGCGCTGGCAACGGATGGAATCCGCGCAGCGGAGACGGCGGCCGATGCCGTCGCGGATGCGGACGTCGTCGTGACGATGGTTCCGGATGCGGACGCAGTGATGAGCGTGATGGAAGGCCAGGCGCGTTCGCCGCTCTGCGACCGGGCGCGAGCTGGGTGCAGATGTCGACGATCGGGGTCGAGGGAACGGAGCGCGCACTGCGTCTCGCCGCGACGCGCAGCGAGGTCACGTTCGTCGATGCGCCTGTCTCCGGCAGCAAGACCGCCGCAGAGCAAGGAAAACTCCTGATCCTCGCCTCGGGTGACCGCGAACGCGCCGGGGCGGCCGTCCAGCGCTTCTTCGATGCCGCCGGTACGACGCAGTGGCTCGGCGCGGCCGGAGCGGGGACGCGCATGAAGCTGCTGTTCAACGCTTGGATCGCGATCATGATGGAAGGCGTCGCCGAGATCGCGATCCTGGCCGACACTCTCGGCGTCGAGCAGCAGCGCTTCGCGTCGCTTGCGACCGGCGGACCCCTCGTTCCGCCGTGGGCGCTCGCAAAGATGAAGAAAATCGCCGAAAACAAGACGGCCGAAACCGAGTTTCCGCTCCGTTGGGCCGACAAGGACGTGCGCCTCGCGCTCTCCGCCGCGGGCGAGGAGCGCAGCCGGCTCCCGATGCTGAGCGCGATCGACACGCGGTGGGCGCGTGCGGTGGAGCGATTCGGCGGCGACGACCTGAGCGCGATCTATCTGGCCCTGCGCGACGGCACGGCCGGCGCCGACCGATGAGGGCCTGCCGCATGTGACAGAACGCGCATGCCTCGTCTGACCGAAAGCTCGGCCAGTCGAAGAGGTCATCCGCTCGCACGCGCGGCAATCGCTGTTCACGATCGCATGGATTCGAAACCGTTCCCCGCGGGCACGCTCACGACGGGTGTGGCGGCGGTCGCGATGCTCCTCGTGCTGGCGTCTTCGGCGCTTGCAGACGACGCGAGCCCTCCCCCGTGCAGCATGCCCATCGCGGTCGCGCTCGCCGATCGCCCCGGCACCGGCCGTACGACATCGACGGGCGGCTCCCCGTGCGTCGTCCTTCCCGATGAGATCGTCGTCGAGACGGGGCTGCGGCGGCAAATCACGACGTCACCCGGCGGTAGCAGCACGCTCGCAGACGGACCGCTGACGTTCGTCCGCGCCGGCATCGCAAAACGCCTGGAGCTCGGCATCGCACCGCCTGCGAATCAATCGCGTGCGATCGCCGGAACCACGCCATTCGATGTGGCCCGCGGCACGACCGACCTCGTCCTTGCCGCGAAGTATCTCGTCTTGGACACGGGCGTTGCGCAAGGATCTCTCGGCGCAGCGTATGCACCGCCGACGGGAACCGGCGAGTTCACCGCGGGCGCCCCGACATTCTCGCTCTCGGCGAATCTCGGTCTCGCGCTGAGCCCGCGGCTTTCGTTCGCCGCGAGCCAGGTCTTCGGCACTGCCGTCGGTCCGGATGCAAGCGGTGCGAACCGCACGTTTTTCGTCTACGCTCCCTCTTTCACGCTCGCCTATGCACTCGACGGCGCGACGACGCTGCTCGTGCAAGACGCACTCGTCTCGCGCCAGGGACCTCTTCTTCCGGCGGGCAGTCGCGGGTTCGTTGCGCTCCAGCGCGCGCTCGGCAACCGGCTCGCGCTCGATCTGGACTATGAGGTCAATCTTGCGCCCCGCGGCGGGTCGTCCAAAGCGGTCGGCTTCGGTCTAGTGTGGGTCGCGGCGCCGGGGCGCAGCCGGCGATGACGCCAAACTGACGGTGCCGCGTCACGGCGACGCGAAACCCCGCGCTTTCAGAAAGACCCGACCGGCCGGCGAGAGCATGAAATCGACGAAGGCACGCGCGCCGGCCCCAGGCTGCGCATGCTTGAGCGGGGCGATCGGGTAGATCGCATCCGGTGCTGCGCCGGACGGGAACGCGATCGTCTTCACGCGACCGGCGACGGCCGGCGTGACGTCGGTCGCGTAGACAACGCCGGCGTCACCCTCGCCGAGCGAAATCTTCGTTGCGACAGCTTTGACGTCGAGCTCGTTCGACACGACGTTCCGCTCGACCAGACCGCCAAAATCGGCCGGGTATCCGGTCTGCCCGTTCAGCTTCCGAAACGCCGTGCGCGCATAGGTCCCGACCGGCACGCTGGACGCGGCCAGAACGACTTTTACGCCCGGCTTCGCGAGGTCGGCGAGCTCGGAGATCTTCGCCGGGTTCTCCTTCGGAACGATGACGACGAGGCGATTTCGCGCGAACGTCCGCGGGGCAGTTGCGAGCAGGCCGGCACCGGCGGCGATCTTCATCTGCGCCTCGTTCGCCGACGCAAACACGTCGGCGGGCGCGCCCTGCTTGAGTTGCGTCACGAGCGTATCGGAGCCGCCGAACGAAAAGCTCACGGCGACACCGGTCCGCTTGGTGAATTCCGGCGCCGCCGCTTCGAACGCCTCACGCAGCGATGCGGCCGCGAACACGACGATCGGTCCGGGGTCGGCGGCGACGGCCGGGAGGGCGCCGACGCTCGCCACCGCGATCCCGACGACGAACGGCAGCCTCTTCATACGGTCGCAATCGGCGTTACGGGTGACCCGACGTGACCCCGCAAGCGCAACGGTGGCGCGGTCAAGAAAAATCGAGTGCGCGCGTTCTCCTGCAGCCAGGCCGCCAGCTCGGTGAGATACCACATCTCACCCAGGTTGATGCCGAGCTTGAAGAGGCAGAGTTCGTGCAGCGGCAAGTATGGTGTCCCCGCTGCGCCTGCTTTGGGCGGATATGCCTCGACCGCGAGATTATCGGCGACGATGGCGGCGATACCGCTCTCGGTGATCCACTCCAGCAGCTTCTGGTCGCTGGAATCGAGCCCGGCGCACGAGTTGTGCACGATCTCTTTGTCCGGCGAGCCCTTCATGTCGACGAGAAGCTGCGCCCACCCGGTGCGTAACGCGAGAATGTCGCCCGGCTCGACGACGACACCTTGCTCGCGCATGACTTCCACGAGCATGGCATGATCGACGGCAACCTTCGCGTTCCCAAATTTCCGCTGGAGGTCGACCATGACGCCGCGGCCTTGCAGCCCAACCGTCGCCATCCCGTCGACGTCGGGACCCGGATAGTGCCCGTTGTAGTAGACGACCTCGGGTTCGCCGTCGTCGTTGGCGTCGAACTGCGACCCCACGTGACCGAACGCGTCCCATTGGGTCGAATACTGCGTCCACAGGGTAACGATATCGTCGTTGACGACGCCGGTCGCGCCTTCGCGCTGCCGCGAGAACGGAAAGTCGTTCGCATGATAGCCCATCCGATCGACGACCCTGCGCTCCGGCGGAAGGCGGAACGGAAAGACGACGTTCCCGCCCGGGTAGTCGAGCGGGAGGCTCAGGCAAAACCGCCGTCCGGTCCGAATCTCCGCAGCGGCGCGAAGAACCCGCTCGGCGGTCAGCTCGTTGAGTCGTCCGACGCGATCGTCGACTCCGTAGTCACCCCAGTTCGAGCCGGGCGGGCGGCGCTTCATCCGAGTTCGTCCTCCTACAGTAGCTACTGGCGATGATCGAGGGCAGCCAGAGCGAGAGATTCGGCAGCAGCGTCACGAGGATGAGATCGATGACGAGCATCGCGAGAAACGGCAGGATCGCACGCGCCGCGGCTTCGAGCGGGACCTCGGCGATGCTTGCCCCGATGTACAGGCAGAAACCGACCGGCGGAAAGTTGATGCCGATCGCCGAGTTGACGAGCAGGATGATCCCGAAATACACCAAGTCGATTCCGGCAACGCCGAACAGCGGCAGCAGCACCGGAACGACGACGATGATGCTGGCGATCGTTTCGAGCACCGTGTGCGCGAACAAGAGGATCAGGTTGATGAGCAGCAGCAGCGGACTGTGCGCCACGCCCGCGAGATGCGATGCCACCGCCTGCGGAACCTGCTCGCGGATCAGGTAGAGTCCTAGGATCAGCGCCGACCCCAGCAAGAACATCACCCGCGCGGTATTGCGAACGGTCTTGACCAAGACGCCGCCCATCGAACGCAGCGTCAAGCTTCGGTACACGAGAAATCCTACCAGCGTGACGTAGCCGCCGGCGACGACCCCGGCTTCGGTCGGCGTCACGATCCCGGAGAAGATGCCCCCGAGGATCAGGACCGGCGCGAGCAGCGCCCAGACCTACGCCGCCGACTACAAGGCGGGAATCGCGAAGATGGCGACGGCCGGGATCGAGGTGATCAAGCCCGACCTCACCGATTGGAAGCGCGCGACCAAAGACGTGTACAAGAAGTTCGAGGACGTTCCGAACGGCAAGCAGCTCTACGACATGATCGTCGCCGCTCGCGGCTGACCGAAGAGCGCTTCGCCTCCCGGTCGCTTACCTGCACTCGGTCACATTGTCGCCGAGCATGTGTGAGCGCCTCCGTTCCGGGTATGCCTGCGGTCGAGGGTATACAATATGCCAACCCTCCATCGACGAGTGCGGAAGAGCTCTTCCGAGGAGGCGGTTGCCGGAATGCGTTTTCAATGGCTCTCTTTCATCGGGTGCGCTCTCGCTGCGGCCGCCTTGGCCGCATGCAACGGCGGCTCCGCATCCCAGCCGCCGACCAGCACCGGTTCGGTGGCCGCGATCATCTCGGCCAAGCAGCTCATCGTGCTGCCGGGCCTGCCGGCCGGCGGCAAGTTCACCTACGACATCGGGCTCGTCGACCCGGCGGCGCGCCGCTATTACCTCGCCGATCGCACGAACTCGTCGCTCGACATCATCGACCTGAACACGTTCGCCGTCCGGCAAGTCACCGGCGGCTTCACCGGCCAAAAGGCGTCCAACGACCAATCAGGTCCGGACGGTGTCGTCTTCGTGCCGGGCGGATCGGTCTACGTCGGCGACGTGAACACCGTGAAGGTGGTCGATCCGGTCGCCGGCGCGGTTACCGCCTCGATCCCGACCGGGACCGCCGGCTTCCGCACCGACGAAGGCTGCTACGACCCCGACGACAAGCTCGTGATGTTCGCGAACCCGGCCGACTCACCGCCGTATGCGACGTTCATCTCGGCGACGACCAACAAGGTGGTGGGAACGGTGAAGTTCACGACGTCGATCGGACTCGAACAGTGCGTCTACGATCCGGGCACCAAGACGTTCTTCATCAACAACGACGGCACGCCGACGAATCCACACGGCGAGCTCGACACGATCCTTGCGTCGACCGCGGCCGCAGGCGCGCCGGTCGTCGCGCAGGCGTTCCCGGAAGGGACCTGCGGTCCGGCGGGGCTCGCCCTGGGGCCGAGCGAGCACCTGCTCGTCGGCTGCGACGCGCCGGCTGGGAGTCCGCAGATCACGCTGATCATGAGCGCCACGAGCGGCGCGATCGTCACGACGATCACGCAGGTCGGCGGTGAAGACGAGGTCGCGTACGATCCGAAGCTCAACGCGTACTATACCGCGTCGCGCGACTGGACCGCCAATGGGATCTCGGTAACCGGTCAGGCCGGCGCGGCGTTCACCCCGGTCCTCGGCATCATCGATGCTGGCACGAACACCTGGATCAAGAATCTGCCGACCGGCGCGGGCGCGCACTCCGTCGCCGCCGACATTGCGACCGGAAACCTGTTCGTTCCGGTCCCGCCGACCGCGGCGACGGCCGGCGGCGTCCAGCTCTTCGGCCCGTAGCACGGCGCTGGGGTCGGTTTACGCCGGGCTCACCGGCGCTTCGCTGAGCCAAACCCGCTCCTCGGATGCGTCGTACTCGAACAGCTCGGAAAACCGGCCCCACTCGACTGCGGTTTCGAACTGCTCGCGAGCCTCACTGTCGGAGTAGTGCTCTTCGAGCAGGTCGAGGAAGAAATCGGCGCGCATCGACTTGTTCTCTTTTTCCGCCAGCGTGCGGGCGATCGTCGCGACGATCGGCACGTTCGCGAGGACCTGCGTGCGGAAGACGTTCTTGCTCTCCTGGATCGGAGCGGTGGCGAAGGCGAGGCCGGCGCTCGAAAGCGCGACCTTGCCGGCGTCCACCGTCGCAAACCCCAACAGCACCGCGGCGTCGAGGATCGCCAAGAAGTCGTCGACCGACACCGCAAGCCGGGCGGCGATCTGCGCGGCGTCCTCGTTCGGCCCCATGTCCTCGATCAGCTCGAGCAGCCCGCTGATCGTCCCGACGCGCACCGGGGGTAGAGGTCGCGCCAGAGCGGGGCGCGGGACGGCCGGCGGGCCAACGGGCGTCGCCGGTACCGTCGCGGGTGCCTCCGGCGCGATCTCGCGCGCCGGGTTCGTCATCACCGCATAGAGATAGTCGGTCAGCTCCTTGAACCGCGGATCGTTGCGGTCGTGCGGGCGCTTCAGATCGACCCGCACCTCGCCCCGAATGCGGCCGGGGTTCGAGCCGAGCACCAGTACCCGGTCGGCCAAGAAGACGGCTTCCTCGATGTTGTGCGTCACGAGCAGGATGCTCTGGGCCGGAAACGTCCCCGCGTTCCACAGCTCGTCGATCTCGCCGCGAAGGTTCTCGGCGGTGAGCACGTCGAGCGCGCTGAACGGCTCGTCGAGGAACAGCACCTTCGGTTCGACCACCATCGCGCGGGCGAACCCGACGCGCTGCTTCATGCCGCCGGAAAGCTCGCGCGGGTAGGCGCTCTCGAAGCCGTCGAGCCCCACCATGTCGATCGCCTTGAGCGCGCGGCGCGTGCGCGCGAAGCGACCGACTGCGCGCGCTTCGAGCCCGATCTCCACGTTCTCGATGACGGTCAGCCACGGCAACAGCGCGAAGGACTGGAACACCATCGCGACATCGGCGTTGGGGCCGGTCAGCGGCGTACCGTCGCTGGTCACACGGCCGCTCGTGTACGGAATCAGCCCTGCCATGATCCGCAGCAGCGTGCTCTTTCCGCTCCCGCTACGTCCGAGGAGCGCGACGACTTCGCCGCGCCCGACCGTCACGCTCACGTCCTGCAGCGCCTGGAAGCTGCCCTTACCCTCGGCGGTCGGGAAGCTCTTGCAGCACGCATGGACCTCGATGAGTGACTCGCTCATAGCCGATACTTCCGTTGCGCGAGCGCGTAGAGTCGTCGCCACACCAGGCGGTTGACCCCGACGACGTAGAGGCTCATCGTCCCTACCCCTAGCGTGATGCGAGGCCAATCCCCCTTCCCGGTCGCGTCGGCGATGTACGCGCCGAGCCCGCTCGCGGTCAGCGTCGTCGTCCCCCAGCTCACCACTTCCGAGACGATGCTCGCGTTCCAGGCGCCGCCGCTCGCGGTGATCCCGCCGGTCACCCACGCCGAGAAGATCCCCGGCAACACCAGCCGCCGCCAGCGGTTCCAGCCGCGCAGCCCAATGTCGTCGGCCATCTCGCGCAGGTCGGTCGGAATGCTCGCGGCGCCGGCGATCGTGTTGAAGAGGATGTACCACTGCGCCCCGAGCGCCATCAGCAGGACGCTCCCCGCGTTGATCGGGACGTGCAGCCGGATGAACGCGAGCGTCGCGAACGGGAAGATGAAGTTGGCCGGAAACGACGCCAAGAACAGCGCGACCGGCTGCAAGACCTGCGCCAAGCGCGGATGGAAGCCGATTGCGACCCCGATCGGCGTCCACACGAGGCTCGCAAATACCAACAGCACCAGCACCCGTACGAGCGTGAGCAGGCCTAGGTGCAGGGCATGCCATACTTCGCCGAACCCGACGGTCGCGAGCACGAAGCGCACGGCCAGTGCGATCAGCGCGGCGACGACGACGACGAGCACGACGGTGAATCCCGTCTCGAAGGACGCGCTTCGCCCGCGTGGCGCCCCCGTTCGCACCGCAGTCAGTCGCTCGAGTGCGCGATCGACGCGGTCGGCCGGCGGCCGCAGCGCTGCGCGCAGCCGCCGCGGCAGGCGTGAGGCGCGCAGCAGGTCGTAGACCCACGAATGCGGTGCGTCGGCTCCCGTCGTCTGATCGAGCCGAAATCGATCGCTCCAGGCCACCAGCGGGCGCCAGAAGAGCTGATCGATCGCGACGATCACGATCGCCATCGTCAACACCGCCCAGCCCAGCGCCCCAAGATCTTGCTTGGCGACCGCCGCGGCGACGTACGATCCGACGCCTGGCAGTGCGTACGATTGGTTCAGCACGCTGATCGCCTCGCTTGCGGCGAGGAAGAACCAACCGCCGCCGAAGCTCATCATGGCGTTCCACACCAGCGGAATCATCCCGGCGGGAACTTCGAGCTGCCGAAACCGTTGCCACGGTGAGAGGCGGTACGCCGTGCTGGCCTCTTCGAGGTCCGCGGGCAGCGTGCGGAGCGACTGGTAGAACGAGAACGCCATGTTCCATGCCTGGCTGGTGAAAATGGCGAAGATCGACGCGCACTCGAGCCCGAGCAGACTCCCCGGAAACAGCGCGATGAAGCCGGTCACGGTGATCGACAGAAACCCGAGCACGGGCACCGACTGCAAGATGTCGAGCAACGGAATGAGCACCCGCTCCGCCGGCCGGCTGCGCGCCGCGGCGTAGCCGTACGCGAACGTAAACGCGAATGACGCGAGCAGCGCTACAAACATTCGCAGCACGGAGCGACCGGCATAATACGGCAGGTTGTGCGCATCGAGACTGATGGCGGCGAGTTGGTGCGTCGGCCCGAATGCGACCACGGTCCCCGCACCCACCCGCGCGATCGCGGCGAGCAGCGCGAGCGTCATCAAGAACACCGCGACGTCCGCAAGCCCGAACGAACGGCGCCGGACCGCTACGCGGACCGGGTCGCTGTGGGGAAGCGGCGGGACGTGTTCCTCCGTCACACTCGCGGCTTCTCTGCCCGATCGCCCCGCGACTTCGCGTCAGGCCAGGGTGTCGATCGAGGCGCCGAGCGTACCGTTCGAGAGATCGCTGCTTGCGCTAGCGTTGCTTTGCTGGATCACGCTCGCAAGGGTCGGAACTGCCGGCTCGGCGATCGGCGGCGGTGGTGCGGCCTGCGCCTGTTGCTGCGCGGCAAGCTGTTCTTGCTGAAGGGCCGCCGCCTGCGCGAGAACGTTCGACACGTTGGACGCGGCGGCCGTCGCCGAGCCCAGCGAGAGCTGGAGCAATTCGGCAGCGTCCTGCTGCAGGAGCGCGTCGTACGCGCTCTGGTACGGCGAAACCGTCGCTGTAGCGGGGGGCGACGGGGTGCTGGAAAGTCCGAGTGGCGGCAGCGACGAACCGCCGATCGCTCCAACGCTCATGAAGGTTCTCTCCTCTCTCCCTGCTATCGGCGCCCCGGAGCGAAACCACGATCGCTCCGGCGCGTCCCGCCGCTAGCGAACCTGGTTCGGTTGGAGCTCGGCCGTGGACGACGGGATGCGGCGGCGCGAGCGGAAGCGGTTTCCGACCCGTTTCGCGACGACCAGGTAGAGTGTCGGTACGACCACCAGCGAGAGGATGGTCGACGCGATCAGACCACCGATGACCACCGTCGCGAGCGGTGCCTGCGTCGAGCTGCCGACCTCGATGCCCAGCGCGAGCGGGAGCATCCCGCCGAGCGTCGCGAGCGTCGTCATCAGGATCGGCCGCAACCGCAGCGGTCCCGCTTCCAGCAGAGCCTCACGGACGGGCTTGCCCTCCTCGCGCAGCTGCTTGGTGAACTCGATGACGAGGATCGCGTTCTTCACCGCGATCCCGACCAGCATCAGCGAGCCGACGAACGCGGTCAGCCCGAACGCGCGGTGCGTGATCAGGAGTGCCGAGAGGATCCCGACCAGTGAGAGCGGGGCGGCGACCATGATGACCAGCGGATCGATGTACGACTCGAACTGTGCGGCGAGCAACATGTAGATCAGCAGCACCGCGAGACCGACCGCGAGCCACAGCGAACTGAAGCTGTTCTGCCCGCGTAAGATCTCCGGCCCGAACTCCCAGCGATACCCCGACGGGAACGGGTACGCGCCCATCACCGATGCCGCGTCGGCGAGGACCGGCCCCAGCGGCCGTCCGGCGAGCGGCGCCTGGATCTCGACCCGGCGCTGGCGGTTCTCGCGGCTGATCGCGGACGGACCGAGGCCCTGCGTGATCTGCGCGACGCTGCCGAGCGTCAAGCCGACGGGCGGCGGTGTCGTGCCGGGCGGCGGCGTCGCGCCCGACGTCGTCGCGCCCGCGCCGGGCGGCGTAAACTCCAATCCTTGCAGCGAGGCGAACGAGCGGCGCTGGTTGGGCGCGAGCTCGACCAGGATCGGGTATTGGATCCCGTTGACCTGATAGTAGCTCGAAATCGAGCCGTTGGTCGCCGAACTGATGAACTGCGCGACATCACCCGTGCCGAAGCCCAGCTCGCTCGCGCGCCTGCGGTCGATCGCGACCCGCACCTCCGGTTGCGAGTTGGTGACGTTCTTGTCGGGGTCACCGACGCCGGGGATGCGTGAGATCGCGGACATCACGCCATCGGACACGCTCTGCAACGTTGCGAGATCGGGGCCGTAGATCTCGAGCTCGAGCGCAGTCTGGCCCTGCGAGATCTGTCGCTGCACGATGTCGATCGTCTGACCGCGCGCGATCGTCCCGATCATCGCGCGGCGGATGCCCACGGCTTGTGCCGGTGCGAGCAGCCGATCGGGTCCCTTCGCGTTGCCGCTCAAGCGCCGTCGCCAATCGCTGATGAACGCGGCCGCCGCGGCGCCGTCGGTTCCACGTTTGAGCGTGATCTGCATCGTTGCGCGGTTGGTGATCGAGCGGGTCGTCCCGCCCGCGCCGACCTCGCCGACCGTCGCACCGACGGCGACGACGCGCGGATCCATGCGGAGCGCGTCTTCGACGACCGCTGAGACCTGATTGGTGATCGCAAGCGCGGTGCCGTTCGGCGTCTGCAGCCCGAGCTGGACGAAACGCGTGTCGGACGGCGGAAAGATCTCGGTCGGCACGACCCCGAGCTGCATCGCGACCGCGGCGATCGCAATCAGCGCGAACGCCGAGGCCAGCACGATCGCCGGACGATCGAGCGAGGCTGCGAGGACACGGGCGTAGCCGCTCGCGACCCGGCCGTACGCGCGGTCGAACGCCTTCCCGAAGCGATTCGGGCGCGCGGCAGCGGCATCGGACTCGCCGCGGCGGCGCAGCATCTCGGCCGACAGCATCGGCACTGCCGTGACCGCGACCAGCAGCGAGATCGCGACCCCGCTCATCACCACGATCGCGAAGGGCCCGAAGATCAAGCCCTGCAGCCCGGGGATGAGCAGAACTGGGAAGAAAACGGTGACGACGGTGATCGACGACGCGATCACCGCGCCCATGATCTGTGCGGTCCCGCCTTCGGCCGCATCTTCGGACGACATCCCCATTCCGAGAAAGCGCGAGATGTTCTCGATGACCACGACCGCGTCGTCGACGATGAGCCCAACCGCCAGCGCCAAGCCGCCAAGCGTCATCACGTTGAGCGTCTCCCCGAAGGCGTACGCGATGAAAAGCGTCCCCAGGATCGAGACCGGCAGCGAGACCGCGACGATCAGCATCGCGCGCCACGAATGCAGGAACAGCAAGATGATCAAGACCGCGAGGACCGCGCCGTAGATCGCCGTGTGCTCGAGCGATGCGACGGCGTCGAGGATGAACTCGCGCTGATCGAGCAGGGTCGCGAACTGCATGCTTTGGTAGCGGCCCCTGATCTCGTTGATCTTCTGGCTCACCCCGCCCGCGACGGCGACGATGTTGGCGTTCGGCTGCGCGGTAACCGTGAGGAGGACGGACGGCGAACCGTTCAGTCGCGAGAACACGCGCTGCTCCTGGATCGCGTCACGAACGACCGCGACGTCGCGCAACCGAACGATCGTACCGTTTTGCTCGGTGATCACGGTGTCTGCGATCTGCCCGGGGGCGGTGAACAGAGCGCTGGTGCGAATACCGTACTCGTTGCGCCCGATCTGGATCACGCCGGCAGGCAGCTCGACGTTCTCGTTCTTGATCCGCTGCAGCAGCGTGTCGATCGTGAGCCCGGCGCCCGCCAGCTTGTGCTCGTCCGGTTCGATGATGATCGCCCGCTGAGCAACACCCGAGACCCCGAGGCTGCCCACTCCATGCACCGACGCGAACTCGTCGGAGAGCGAGTTGACGATCAGATCCGAGAGCGCGCTCTGCGTCATGAGCGGGTCGGTGACGGCGACCGTGAGCACCGGCGTCGCATTCGGATCGGCCTTTGCGATCTGCGGTTCTTGCAAGGCCTGATCGTTCGGCAGCGAGGCCCGGATGCGGGCGACCTGCTGTTGCACGTCGACCGCGGCGACGTTGATGTCCGTTCCGAACTCGAACTGGACGCGCACGGTCGAGAGACCTTGGAACGAGTTCGACTCGATGAAGTCGATGCCGGCGACGCGGCTGACGGCATTCTCGATCGGCCGCGTAATCGTGGTCTCCATCGTCTCCGGCGAGACGTTGCCGTACGCGACGGTGACGCTCACGACCGGAGGCGCGAACGAAGGCAAGAGCGCGATCGCCAGGCGCGGTGCCGCGAACAAGCCGAGCACGACGATCGCGAGCGAAAGCATCGCGACGGCGACCCGGCGACGAACGGCAAACCCGGCGATTCCCACTTCCAGATCATACGCGGACCGGCTCAGCAGCACCCTCGCGGCCCCGTCAGCTCGCGCGCGACTAAGGCGGTTCTGAGGAAACGCCTGTAGAATCAGCCGTAATGCCGAAGCGCACGGTTTTCTGGGGCCTCAGGATAATCGCCGCCGGCGCGGCGCTCGTCGTTGCGGCGCTCGTCCTCGGCGCGACGCTCTTTCCCCAATCCGCGCCGGTGACGAAAGTGGTCAGCGCCGTCGAGCGCGTCTTCGTTCCGGAACCGGCGACGCTCTTTGGGAAAGATCATCTCAGCGTGCTGCTGATCGGACTCGACTACGACTACGACAGGCTCGACCAAGAGACGTCGAAATCGTCGCGCAGCGACGTCATCATGGCGCTGAACGTCGATTTCAAGAACTACCGCGTGAACGAGCTGTCCGTCCCGCGCGACATGATTGTGACGATGCCCAACGGCCAGAAGGCCAAGATCAACCAGGCGCAGTCCGAAGGCGGCATCAAGGAGTCCAAGGCGGTCATCGCCGACTGGCTGGGGATTCCGCCGTTCGATCGTTACATCGTGATGCGGATCGACACCTCGAAGGACGTCATCAACGCCATCGGCGGCGTCGATGTTACAGTGAAGAACTCCGACGCGCTCAAAGGGACGGGGCCGAACGGGCCGGTCGACTACGACGACAGCTGGGGGCACTTGCACATCCACCTCAAGCCGGGCTTCCAGCATCTCGACGGGGAGCACGCCGTAGGGTACGCGCGGTTCCGTCATGACTGGTGCAGCGATCCGTGCCGCATCATGCGCCAGCAGCAAGTCATTCGGGCGATCGTCGACCGGGTCACGCGTAATCACCTCAACACGCTGACGCACGCCCGGGCGCTGCTCGGCGTCATCCGGAAGGATATCGAGACCGACTTTACGACGCAGGAAGAAATATCGTCTGCGCTCGCCCTCTCGCACATCTCGGCGCGGGACGTTCATACGTCGCAAGTGCCGTATATTGCGACGACCATTCTTCCCGACTACGGCGATTCGCTCGTTCCCGACGAACCGGCGAAGCAGCGGCTCGTCACCGCACTGCTCTCGCAACCCGCGGGCACCGCCGGAACCGCGTCTACGATCGCTGCGAGCGAGATACGCATCCGCGTCGAGAACGGAACGACGGTGGTCGGGCTTGCCGCCCGCGTTGCGGGCGATCTTCGCCGCAAGGGGTTCAACGTCTCCGAGATTCGCAACGCGTCGACGACCGATTTCGCGGTCACGCGAATCGAAAGCGATCCGGCGGCGTCGTCCGTGTCACAGCTCGTGCAGAAGGCGCTTGGGCCGACGGCGACGATCGTCTCCGTGCCGTCACCGCGACTCGGGGACCAGAACGCACCGGACGTTACCATCGTGCTGGGCCGCGATATCATCGGTTCGAGGCGCTAGCGTGACGCATGGCCGGTTGCGACTCCTTTTCGCGGCTGGAGCGTTCGTCGCGACGCTCGTCGGTCGGCCATGCCTCGGCAGCGAGCCGGGCTATGACGTGTGGTTCGCCGGCCGGGTCCTTTCGGTGGATCCGCACCGAGAACGCGTCCGCATTGCTCGCGGTCCGACGGAGACGGCGGGCCGGGGGGTCGAGGAATGCGTCGTGGCCGGCACCGACCTCAGGCTGGTTCGACCCGGGATGTTGATCGAGGCACAGGCCGACACGCGCCGCCGGCCTTGGAGACTTCTCCATCTTCGCGTGATGGAGCGCAAGGAGCGCCGCCCGGGAGTCGCCGCTCCGGCGGTCTAGAGGCCACGGGTATCGACGTCTACGCGGCGATCGTCGGGCGCGCAAAGCGCCACCACTGCCTCATGTTTCATCTTTCGCCACGGCACGACGACATCGAACTCGTCTATCCCTTTTGGGTGCTGCGCGAACGCTCGCGCGTCACGCTGATCGACACCGGTTTCTCCGCACTCGTGGCGGAGAGACGCGGCATCTCGGAATATCGCGATCCAACCGCGCTGCTCGCCGAGCTCGGGATCGTTCCAGGCGACGTGGAACGGATCGTTCTCTCACATTTGCACTACGATCATTTCGGCGCGCCGGAACGCTACCCGAACGCGCGCTTCATCGTCCAACGCGACGACGTCGCGTTTTTCTCCGGCGCCGGCCGCCTTCAGCCCGCCGGCGCGCTCGCGGATGCCCCGAGCATCGCGGCCCTCGATGATCTTCGCCGAGCCGAGCGTCTCGAGACGCTCGACGGCGACAAGAGCCTGGGTGACGGCTTGAGCGTCGTACGCATCGGCGGCCATACGCCCGGATCACAGGTGATCGTGCTCGAGCGCAGCGACGGTCCGCTGGTCTTCGCCTGCGACGGTTCGCACTTCTACGACAACGTACTGACCAAGACGCCGAGCGCGATCATCTACCGCTATGACGAGTACCAGCGCGGGTTCTCCGCGATCGAGCGGCTCGCCACGGGCGGACGTTGGTTTCCGGGACACGATCCGGCGATGCTCCAGCAGCTCGACCGGGTGCAGGAGCGCGTCTACGCGCTCCGTGACGCGTGATACTGGGCGACCACGCGATCCGCGATCTTGAAGCCTTCCGAGGCGATCGGGACGCCGGCGTACACGCCCGCTTGCAATAAGATCTCGACGATTTCATCTTCGGTGACGCCGTTGGTCAGTGCTCCGCCCACGTGGACCTCGAACTCGTGCCAGCGAGCCATCACCGAGAGCATCGCCAGATTCAGCATGCTGCGCTGTTTGTGGGACAAGCCCTCGCGGACCCAGACGGTCCCCCAGCAGTTCTCCGTCGTGAACTTGCGGAACGCCGCTTGCATCTTGGTCGGAGCGAGGCCGGGCTGATCGACGTAGTCCGCGCCGAGCACTTGGCGGCGAATCGCGCGGCCCTTTTCTATCCGTTCGTCTTCGGTCATGAGTCCTCCGTAGCTGCAGTTGTGGGAACCGCGAATGCCGACCACCGTTCGATCAGCGTCAGAATCGTCGTGAGGTCGGCTTGCGCGCCCAGCGCATCGGAAGCGAGCGAGAAGATCGCTTGCGTCTGCGCGATCATCGGAGCCGCGACGTCGTTCTGCCGCGCGATCTGCGCAGCGATGCCGAGGTCTTTCGCCATCAAGCCGAGCGCAAAGCCGTAGTCGAACGTGCGCGGAAGGACGGCGCTCGGGAGCTTCACGTCGACCGCGTGGGAGCGCGCCGTCGAGGTGGACCACACCTCGACCATGGTTGCCGGGTCGAGTCCCGCCTTCGAGCCGGCCACGAGCGCCTCACACGCGGCCCACATCGCGCTCGCCGACAGAAAGTTGTTGAGCGCCTTCATCGTCACGCCGGCGCCGACGTCGCCGACCCGCCGTACGCTGGCACACATCGTCTCGAGGAGTGGACGATATGCTTCGATCGTCGCCGCGTCTCCGCCGGCCATCGCCGTCAGCTCGCCGGTCTTCGCTCGCGGGACGCCGCCGGAGACCGGCACGTCGAGAAACGATATCTTCCGCTTCGCGAGGCGAGCCGCGATGTCGAGCGTCCCTTGCGGCGCGGAGCTCGACATGTCGATGACCGCCTCACGCGGGAGCTCGAGCGCGCCGCCGTCGCCGAAGAGCGCGTCCGAGACGTGCGTGTCGGTGGGGAGCATCGTCACGACCACATCGCCCTGCAGCGCCGCCGGGCGTGTCCCGGTCGCTATGCCACGGTCGGCGAAAGGAGCCAACGTCTCCGCACGAACGTCGGCGACGGCCAGAGCAAAGCCGGCCTGCGCCAACCGCATCGCCATCGGGCCGCCCATGTTCCCCACGCCGATGAAGACGACCGAGGGTGTCACGCACGACCATCAGACGGTGGAGAACGATCGTCCTGCAAGTTGTCGTAGCGTCGGGCCCGATGAAGGCTAGCCGACCGTCACGGCCGCCCGGCTCCAGGCATCGTGCGCCGTGTCCTGCTGCCAGACCGCGGCGGTATCGACCATGATGCTTTGCCCGGCGCGGCGTACGGCGTACCGGTCCATCGCACGATCCGGGCGGCCGTCGATGAGTTCACCGTCGGGTTGAAAATGCGCATCGTGCTTCGGGCAGTGAAATTCTTTCGTCTCCGGGATCCACTCCAGCGTCGTCACCGCCCGGTGCGGACAGGTGATCGAAAGCGCATAGACCGTGTTTTTCACCCGCGCAACGATCACGCCTCGATCGGCGTCGATCAGCGCGCCCTCCTTTGCAGGAAGCGCGTAGGTAAGCACGTTGCCGTGCGATTGCGTCGGCGCGATCGAACCGACTTGTGCGAAGGCCGGGTCCGCGAGGATCCCTGCGCCGGCGATTCCGGCAAGCGCCGTCAAGGCGGTTGAGCGGAGAAAGCGCGCGCGATCGATAGGACAGCTTCCCGCGCACGGGGTGTTACGGAGCGGCATACGTACGAGTGACCTCCGAAAACAGCGACTGACTCATTTTGAGAGCGAGAGGACGATGCTGACGAGGACGATCGATCCCCACAGGACCGCGCTCGCGATCGAGGTTGCCCGGATCCGTGCCCAAGCTACCGCCGCGCCGCCTCCGGGCTCGAGGCGCAAGCTCCCCTCGGTCGCCTGCATGATCAGCGCGTTTCCAAACAACATCGCGATGAGGGACATCTTTATCCAGAACGGTACCGAGACGACGTACGTTTTGACATCGGACGCAAAAAGAGCGACGCCGCTGAGCATGCAGATCGCAAGCGCGGCGACGATGATGCCGTGGACGGCGTGCAGCTCCGCGAAATGGTGCTCGCGGATGGCGGCGCTCCAGCGACCCGCGCGCAGGGTTCCGCGATCGTGCGCTATGGCGAGTCCGCCCGCGCCGAGCATGGAGAGCACGTGCGTCCCGACCACGGACATCTCGACCGAGGCGGAATGGTTGAAGAGCGACCGCCAGGGGGCGGTAACCCCCACCAGGTCGCGGACCAGAACGAAGCTTTCCAAGCTCATGCCTATAGATAGCCGCCGGTCCTTATATTGTTCTTAGGGCCGGATGAGGGTACCGTGAAGCGCGCGTGAAAGTCCGATGAGCCGCAAGGAAACGCGACCTGGCCAAGCGGCCGACGCCTACGGAGGTCCCACGTCGATCGGCGCCTCGGGCAGAAAGCCCCACTCCGCCCACGAGCCGTCGTAGACCTGAACTTGCGCGATTGCCGATCGTGCAATAGGTGATGACATCGCGAACGTCGCCGAGGGCGGGAAACGTCTCGCGCAGCACATCAACGCGCGCATACGACCCATCGGCGTTCACGACCCCGTCCAACGAGACGTTGAGCGCACCCGGGATGTGCCCGGCCCGGCCCGTATCTCGTGGGTCGGTTCTTCGCCCTGGTCTCCTTCCGGGACGGCACCGGGACCAGCCACGCGGCGGAGCTCGTCTTGCCCGCCGTCCAATGGAATCGGTTGCGAGAGGGCCGCTCCCTCCGCATCCTGTACTCCGCGACGGATCCTCGAAGCGTCACCTTGGGCGGCCGGAGCATGCGTGCGCTGTTGGAGGCGGCCGGCGCGATCTTCGTGCTGCTCGGCGGGCTGATCGCTCTGACCGCTGCCTGGATCCTCGTCGGTGGTCTGCTCGGATGGGGCGGTCTGCAGCAGATCCGACCGTTCGATCAGCAGCACGGCGTCTACGTGCCGCCTCCGAACGGGGCTCGCGAAAACCCGCGCTGAACGTCTGCGCAGTAGCCCAGTACGGAGGATGAATGATGCGCAGTCTCCTCGCAGCCGCACGCGCAGTGGTCCTTGCGCTGCTCTGTATCGCCCCGGCGTCGGCCGCCGGCCCTCTCGTCGGGACCTGGTCGAGCACGCTCGATTGGGAAAACCAGCAGGCCGGTCTCTACTCCGTGCTGGCAATCGGCGCTGACGGTCACATTCGCGTCCACGTGATGAACCACATGGGGATGGCGTACGATCTGCTCGGAAGCTACCGCATGGATACGACCGGACGAACGATGCGCTTTACCTGGACCGATTATTCGCCGAAGCGGATATGCGTCGGTGGGAATTGCACGCCGATGGGTCCTCCCCAACGGGTCGGCGTCGCGCACACGAGCCGGATCCAATTCCAGAATCCGAACTCCTTCATCGGCACCACGGAGGATGGTGCGTCGACCAACTGGATCCGCATGCGATGAAGGTTTCTGTTTTGCGGAGACGATCGTTCGTTAGCGGCGCCGGCGCCATGTTGTTCGCCGCGCCGACGGCCCTGGCCGCCAAACCCGTGTACCGTGCGCCCGGCGTGACGGTTTACGCCGACGCGAGTGCAGGCGACTGGGGGGTGCGCATCACCGCGCACGAGTTCGAGGGCATCCAGCAAGCGCTCTCGCCGTCGGCACTCCACGGTAGCGTCCTCGAGGTCGCTAACCCGCAGCCCGACTCATCGCATGCGGTGACCCTGACGAACCTGCCCGCAGTCTCGCGGCAAGGCGTGCCCGGCAGCGTCGGTTCGCCCGGCTCCTGCGAGGCGCAATCCTTCGGGTATTGCCTCGGCGCCTACACCGCGGCACGGAACCCCGACGGCTCCGTCAAGTGGAACGCCGCGGACGCGAACAATGCGCCCAGCGCGGCGTGGCTGTATCAATGGGAGCACGCGATCGTCGAAAACGACAAGCGCGTGTGTCCGGGCGGATCCGGCGCGACGCCGTACGCGAACCGTCTGGTTCGCGACGGCGCCCCGAGCACCGCGCAGGTGCCGTACAACCCGGATGTCGCGACGACGCCGCACACCGTGTGCTCGTACATCACGACGCTCGACGTGCAGCGGAGCTGGCCGGGACAGTCGCGCTTTCTTATCGGCAGCTACAAGGCGTACACGGGCCTCAAGAACGGGAAAGCGAAGTACTTGTCGCTCTTCAAAGAGCTCATCCGGCACGGCCACGCGATCGCGTTCACGGGGCTGGTCGCGCGCAAGTACGGCGTCGAGTCGCCTCACCTGACGCGCGGCGCGTTCACGGCGCCGGCCGGATTCCTCCCCAACTCCGGACACGGCCAGGTGATCGTCGGCTACGACGACTCCGTCGGACCGCACGGAGCATTCCTCGTGCAGAACAGTTTCGGGGCCGGCTGGAATCCCGGGCCCGCGTCGTCTCCAGGGCACAACGGCCGCATCTATTGGGGCTACAACGCGTTCTTCGCAAGCCAAGCCTACGCGATCGTCATGTTCCCAAACACCAACCAGCCCGTGCGCGGGACGTTGCTCAGCACGAACGCTTCCCAAGCACCGGCCTTCGCCGTCGCGAGCGCGAAGCGAGCCGTCGACGCCCAAGGGCGACCCCGTCTGGTGCTCGTCACGCATGCGTCGGACGCCGTCACGGTCAAACATCTGTCCATCACCGCACCGAACGGTGCGGCGGAGTCGCAGAAGCTGAACGAGATGCTGCGGATCGGGTATCAGTATGTCGAGCGCGCGAGCAATGCGCCGTTCGTTTCAGGAGCGTACAAGGTCGCGTACACCGTCTTGGATCGCACTGGGCGTCAGATCGTGTATCGCGGAACGGTTCATGTCTAGCGTCTAGGCTGGGTTGCTGGTGAAGGGATCGCTCATGGCCCGCCGGTACCGCCTACTCGCGAGTCTCGGCCTGCTCCTTGCAAGTACGTTCGCGGTATTTGCGCTGTTCGAAGCGGCGCCCGGTGGTCCGATCGTCGCGTACTTCCCGTGGCTGTTCCGAGTGCTCCACGGTGATCTCGGCTGGTCGCCGTCGAACTCGGAGCCGGTATCGCAGGCCATCGTCGACCGGCTGCCGGCGACGATCGAACTGGCACTCTGTGCGTTCGCGGCCGCCGTCGTGCTCGGCGCCGTCATCGGCTTCGCACGGACGCGGACGCGCCCACGGATCCTGCGCGGCGGACTCTCCGTCGTGCAGCTCCTCTGCCGAGCGATACCGATCGTCGTTCTCGCGATAGCTCTCCAGCTGCTCTTGATGTTCACGACGCGGCTGCCGATCGCCGGCATTGCATCGGTCGACACCTTCGATCTGCGCGATCGGTTCTTGCATCTGATCGCACCGGTTCTCTGCTTGGCCGTACCGTTCGGAGCATGGTCGTCGCTGATCTTCTACGACCTCTTCCGCCGCTCGGAGAAACCCGCGCGCCCAACGCTGCGCGACCTCGTCGGAGGGGTCGCGGTGTCGGCCGCGAGGATCGGGCCGGCGCTGCTCTCGGCAAGTCTCCTGATCGAGTCGAGGTTTGCGTGGCCGGGCATCGCGCGGCTCTACTCCAACGGAGTCGCGCAGCGCGACACCGCTCTCGTCGGGGGCGTCCTCCTCGCGTACTCCGCGGCCGTCGTGCTGCTCCAGCTGTGCGCCGAGTTTTCGACGGGATCGCCGCGAGTGCTCGCGGGGAGCAGGAGGCGATTCTCCGCGATCGGCGTCACCGCATGCGTCGTGCTGCTCCTCGCCGCGTTCGGAGCGCTGACTGCGAACCTGATCGTCCCGGTCGGCCCGTATCTCATCGATCAAGTCCACTGGCAGGGATATCCTCTGGCGCCGGGCACCGCGGGCCACGTTCTGGGGACCGACGAGAATGGGCGTGACCTGCTGTCGCGCTTACTCGTCGGCCTGCGCACCTCACTCGGGATCGCGGCGTTCGCAGCGGTCATCGCGTCGGCGATCGCAGCGCTCGTCGCGATGGCGATGAATTCACTGCACGCGGTAGCCGACCGCAGCGCGCTCAGCATCATCGGGATTCGTCCGTTCGGGGCATTTCCATTCATCCTCGCCGCGGTGTCGGTTCTCGTGACCAGGTTCCATACGATCGGCGTCTTGAACCCTCGCGTGATCGCGCTGCTCATCGCCGCGGTGTCCTGGCCCGCGATCGTTCCGGCGTTTCGAGCGCTCACGCCGGCGACGCTCGGCGCCGTCGCCGACCTTACGGCCTGCGCGCTGCTGCTAGAGGTGACCCTGTCGCTCTACGGTCTCGGCGTGCAGCCACCGACGCCGTCGCTCGGCAACATCCTGGCGAACATGCAGAGCAACATGACGGTAGCGCCTTGGGTCGTCATCGCGCCCACCGTCGTCGTGATCGTCACGCTGTTCGCGCTTTACGCGGTCGCCGACGAGCTGCGGGAGGGGCGAACCGCGAGGTAGATCGACCTCTCCCTCGAAGGTCGGCCCCTCGTCGTTTCGCCGGTCGGGGGGGGGTAGCTGTGGCGGACCTGTCATCGATCGAACACGTCATCCTCCTCTGTATGGAGAACCGGTCGTTCGATCACTATCTGGGTGCGCTGTCGCTGCCGCCGCTGAGCCGCGACGACGTCGACGGATTGCGGATCCCGCCACGTTCGGTGCCTGACTCGAACGGACAGCCGGTTCCGGGGTGGCAGATCGATGGGTCCGATCCGCCGGTGGGACCCGATTTCCCCGACGTGCCGCACGGGAAAAACGCTATGCTCGCCGATTGGAACGCCGGCAAGAACGACGGGTTCGTGACGACGTACCAGGCCGCGCACGCGAAGGACGTGGCGCCGCTCCAGCCGCCGCGCACGAACATTCCGATGGGCTACTACACCGACAAGACCCTTCCGGTGCTCTACGCGCTCGCCCAGGAGTTCACCGTCTGCGACATGTGGTTTGCGTCGATGCTCAGCTCGACGTGGCCGAACCGGAAGTATCTTCACTCGGGTCGGCGCGATGACGATGACGACACGCAGATATTTCCCGGCATACGGGGCTTCCAGACGAATCCCATCTACGGTTTCATCGAGCGATCGTGCGACCGCAACAACAAGCCCTTGACCTGGAAGTCCTACTTCAGCGATCTGCCGTTCCTCGCGTTCTGGTACGGCTTCGCCGCGACCCACGCATTTCACAACTTTTCAACGATCGAGACCTTCGTCGACGACTGCCGCGAGAACAAGCTGCCGTCGGTCTCGGTTATCGATCCGCCGTTTACGCTGGCGGACGATCACCCGCCGCACGATCCCGCGCTCGGTGAGAAATTCATCGGATTGGTCGTGGACGCGCTAACGAACAGCCCTGCGTGGGAGACGAGCGCGCTCGTCATCTTGTACGACGAGTGCGGGGGATTCTACGACCACCGCCCGCCGCCGGCATCCGGAGTCCCGAACGACCCCGACGCCAACCTCGGTTTTCGTGTGCCGGCGCTTATCGTCAGTCCGTATGCCCTGCGCGGCGCAACGCATACCCAGTACGACCACACGTCGTTCATCAAGTCCCTCAAGGAGCTGTGGAACCTGCCCCTCGATCAGGAGCGTACCAATTTCGGGGTCAGGTGGCCGCACGCGAATTCGTTCTGGGACGCGCTGAATTTCGCACAGAAGCCGCGGGCGCGTGGTACGTATACGGGCAAACCGCTCTCACACGTCAATTGGGCCAGCGGTGTCCGCGAGCGGCTCAACACCCCGCTCGGGCAATTCGAAGCCTTGCTCGAACGCATCTTCATCCTGCCCGAGCTCAAGACGCTCGACCGTCGCGCGGATGTGTTCGACACGCTCGGCAAGATGGAAGACAACGTCGTCACCGTGAAGCGCATGCAGGATTATGAGACCGCCGGCATGACCGGTGGAGGGGGTGAACCATGAGCGAACTGACCGGCCGCGTGTTGGATTCGAGCAGCCCGGGGTGGGACGCCGCGCGGCGCAACTTCCGAGCCGCGGTCGATTACGAGCAGCTCGTGCCAAAGAGCGTCGTCTTCTGTCAGCAATCGCGCGACGTGCAGAACGCGGTCCGTTGGGCGCGCGAGAAAGGGGTGCCGCTGCGCGCGCGATCAGGGCGCCACAGCTACGAGGCCTACTCAATCGCCGAAGGGGCGGTCGTCGTCGACGTGAGCGAGATGGACGAGATCAGCGTCGACGCGCGCAGCGGGACGGCGCGCATCGGTGCGGGCGTCTACTGCCTCGACCTGCACGAGCAGCTCTATGACGTCGGGCTGACGATCCCGGCAGCGAGCGGCGCGAGCGTCGGCATCGCGGGCCTCGCGCTGGGCGGCGGGTTTGGCGTCGTCTCGCGCAAGTACGGCCTCGCCTGCGACAATATCGTCGGCGTGGAGCTGGTCGATGCGAACGGTGATATCGTCAACGCGAACGCGACCGAGAATCCCGACTTGTACTGGGCATGCCGCGGCGGCGGCGGCGGCAACTTCGGGATCGTCACCGCATTCGACTTTCGCGTGCATCCCGTCGGCCTGGTCGCGGTCTGCAACATCACCTGGCAATGGAGTGACTTCATCGCGGTCGCCGACACGTTCCAGCACTGGGCGCCGAACGCGCCCGACGATCTCTCGACGTTCTTGCGCTTCGCGGTCGGCAGCGCACGCGGCGCCGGAACCATCACCCTGTTCGGGCAGCTCACCCCCGACTCGCCCACCCAGCTCGCCGGGTTCAGCGCGCTGCTCGCGCCGATGCTGAACGCCGCGCCGCCGACCGGCGTCAACGTACAGATGATGCCGCACTCCGCCGCGGCCGCGATCTTCGCCGGTGCCGACCCGAAGAATCCGCAATGGATGCTGCACCCGCACAACGACAGGCAACTCTTCAAGAGCACGTCGGCGGTCGCGTACGAGCCGTTCCCGCTCGCAGCCCTCAACTTGCTCAAGACGCAGCTGGAGCTCGCACCCGCGCAGCAGGATTGGGAGACCAACGAGCCCAGCATGGTGCAGCTGCTCGCCGGCGGCGGCGCGCCCGGACGCGTCCCGATCGACGGCACCGCGGTGCCGCATCGCAATGCCGTGTGCGTCGTGCAGTACGATGCGTACTGGACCGATCCGAGCGATCAGCGCGTCGCCGAAGACTGGATAGAAGGGCTGCGCACGGCGATGCTGCCGTACGCGCGGAACGCGTACGTGAACTACGTCGATTCCCGCATCGTGGACTACCTCGACGCGTACTACGTCACGAATCTGCCGCGCTTGATCGCGGTGAAGCGCGCCGTCGATCCCCAGAACTTCTTCTCGTTCCCGCAAAGCATCCCGACGACCGCCCCACCGCACGCATGATGCCGGTCGCCGGCTAGCGGACCGGACGATCGGGAAGAAGCCTATTTGCTTCCATTCGGAAACAGCTGCTCGATCGCCGGTCCCATCGCTCGTTCCGTAACGCCGACGACCGAGGCGCCGAAGTTGCGGATGAACACCTGGCCCATGTCGGCCTCGGCGGCGCCGTGACCCAGCAGGCTCCCGGTGCAGCTCAACAACGAGAGACGTAAGGACGCGTGCGAACGGCCCTTGAACGAGGACTGTTCGATGCGCACGTTCGGTACGATGATCGCCTGCGCTCCGCTTCCGGTACAGAGCTGCTGCGCGCCCGTGATGGCGGCCAGGTGATCGAGCGGCGTGCCGACTTTGACGTCGAGCTTGTGCTCCTGCAGTTGCGTGAGGAGCGAGTGCGTCATGTCGGCGCCGCGCGGGTCCGCGATGCCGGGCTGTTCGAACGGAAGGAGCAAGTACGTCGACGGACTCGCCGTCGCGGCTGACGATGCAGTCGCCGCAGGGACGGGAGTTACCGGCGTCTGCGGAACGCTTCCGGCACCACGGGCAGTCGCGGCGGCCTGCACCGCAGTGCGGAACGCGGCATCGACGGCTGCACCGAGATTCCCGACCGAGAACGCACCGGATCCTATCGTTCCGACCGAACGACGCGGTCGTCGCCGGGGCCCCTTCCGGCGTCGAGCTCGGGTCGGAGGCGCCCATCGGCGCGGCGGCGGTCAGGTCGAGCTCGAGCGGGAACGACGACGTCGCTCACGGAGCCGGCGGCGAGCCTGCGCCGTAAACGATCAGCACCGGCGGGGCGACGAGGCACCTGCTTTACTTGCGCACCCCGCGCGTATCTGGCACTATATTCGCAGGACGATAGGAGGCCCGTGGATGCGCCGTGCAAAGCGATTCGATCTGTTCTTGTTGCTCGCCGTCTGTCTCGCCGCGGCCGGCTGCGGAGGGGGCGCAGCGACCCGGAGCGCGCCGTCGGTCCCGCTCGTCCCCGACAGCGGCGTTCGCAGCACCGATGCGGTCGCGACGACCGCGATCCGGCGGCTTCGGAGCTACGACATCGACCCGGAGAAAGTGTTCGTCGCGGGGATCTCCTCGGGCGGCTTCTTCGGAGTGCAGATGCAGGTCGCACATTCCCGGACGTTCAAGGGCGCCGCGATCTACGCCGGCGGCGTCTACTACTGCGCGCTCGACAACGTCGTGACGGCGCTGCTGGAATGCGGCGGCGAAGGTCTCTATCAGAGCACGCTCGCGGCATCCGAGACCTACCTCGACCTGCAATCGGCGGCGGGTACGATCGACAACGAGGAGCACCTGCGGGGTCAGCCGGTCTATCTGTGGTCGGGGACGCAAGACACGGTCGTCAAGCAGGCAGAGATGAACGACCTCCGGACCGAGTACCAGCACTACGGGGCAAATGTCGTGAAGTACGACAATGCGTTTCCTGCCGAACACGGCTGGGAGTCGCCCGACGGCGAGTTGCCGTGCGGGACGGTGGGCAGCCCCTTCATGATCTCGTGCAGTTCCGGCTCGCACGCCTACGACTCCGAGCGGACGTGGCTGACGGCGTTCTTCGGGCGCCTCGAACCCCGCAACGACGACCGGCTGAGGGGTCAGCTCGTCAACTTCGACCAGACCGAGTTCGGCGCTGCCGCGAGCAACTCGATGGATACGAACGGCTACTATTTCGTTCCGCAGCGCTGCTCCGAACGGCACCCCTGCGGCCTCGTCGTCGCCTTCCACGGCTGCCTGCAGACGCAGGCCGACATCGGAACGAAGTTCATCACCGAGTCGGGGATCGACGAATGGGCCGACAGCAACGACATCATCGTCCTCTATCCGTATGCGGTGAAATCGTCGACCGTGCCGTTCAATCCTCAGGGCTGCTGGGATTGGTGGGGCTACGACGACCCGAACTACGCGCTCAAGAGCGGTACCCAAACGACGATCGTCTACAAGATGGTCCAGCGCCTCATGGAGCGGTAGCTCCGGTCATCCACTACTTGCAAAGAATCGGTTCGACTGTCGCGATGGTGCTGGTTTTGGCGGGGCTGATGGTTGCACCACCATGCGGCGCGCGTGCCGCTGCCGCGGGCTCCTCCGACTGTGCGTTCCATTCAGTGAACGGGCGCTGGCAGGGTTCGTGCGGGCGCCTGTTCGATGCGACGCCGGTCATGACGCTGGCGCCCGAGAAGGCAATCGCGACGGGTGCGTGGCGCAAGGGGATGACGCCGACTGCGGTGTGGGCCGGCGACATGACCGATGACGGAAATCGCAACTGGCCGATCGAGCTGGAAATATATCCGGGCGCTACCGGGGTGTTGCGCACGGAATACGGCTGGTTTCCCGTGTCTGACTTTTCCGCTGCAGCATCCACCCTGCGTTTTCAACTGGATGCTTCGCATGAAGTTCCGCCGTCGGGGCTGGACCGTCAAATCGTGCAGCGCGCCGCCGAGCTTCTCGCATCCGACGCGGTGTGGAATCGTGCGGACAATCGGCGGTGTCCGGCCTCGGCGACGACGTGGAGTATCTACTGTGCCGTCGAACGTGCGACCATCGACGTGACCGGAGCGGCCAACCACCGGCGACCGGCCATGGAGGTCGTGCGGGTAGCCGTCGAAAAGCGAGCGGCCGGCCGAAACTACCATCATCGCCTCATGGATTACAACAACGATCCGAGCACACGGATAGACGACGTGCGCAGCCTCTTCGCCGAGGTTCTAGCGCAAGATGTTTGGGTTCAGTAGCGCCCAACCACCCGTTAATCGCGACCGTCGCAGAGAGCTGCTCGCGCACCGAGGTGATGCCGCACGCGTCGTGCAGATCGACCGGATCTCTACTCAGCTGGGGGAAACACAAATGATGAAGCGTGGTACGTTCGTGCGTGGGGTCGGCCTCGTCGCTGCGAGTTCCCTCTCGCCCGCTGTCGCCCGAGCGGGCGCCTTTGCGCTCCCACCCACAGGCTTCAGTTCCAACAACAATTACTTCATTTACGGCGGCGGGAAACCGATTCGGGGCCTCCGCGTTACGATTAACGTCGATGAAGATATCGTCGCGCCGCAAGGCATGAGCATGCAGCTCAACTGCAATTCGCCGGCAAACGCCAACTGCGCCTACCAGCAATACGTCACGAATTTCGATCCGAACAAATGGTCGACGCTGGGGGTCGTTTGGATTATGGAGAACTTCCCGTCCCAGCCATCTCGGTGGCATTTGCACAACACAATCGGGTTCCCATGCAATGCCAAGAAGCCGAACGAGCAGACGTGCTCCGGCAATCTTTTTAACTATCCATCGTTTCCGAGGACACCCTTCGCACGGTTTCCAGTGCCGAGCAATCGCCTTCCAGCAGGCTTCAAGATCATCTACGAGTTGATCGACGATGCCAACGGCGCGATCATCGGGACGAAGTTCACGGTCGTCGACAAGCGAGGCCGGGAAAAGAGCACCGGCCCGCACCTCATACACCGGTTCAAATACGCCGGTATGCAAAGGCTCGTCGGTCCTGAAGGGGTCGCGCCGATCCTTGCGTTCCAGATGAATCTCGTCGGTTTGGGCAGTGGCCTGCACGCCACGCTGAATTCCGGCGCAGGAAGGATCACGTACGAGGCGACGACGACGCTGACCGCGGAAGGCAGCATCGCCGCACTGACCAATGTTTATCAGGGCACGCAGGGTACTTCAGAGACTTCCAACCTCGTCTACTCCCCGCTGCCTGCCGCGCCGAACCGGAGAATCGTACAGAGGTTCAGTTTGCCCTTCGCGGGTGCCGCCGGCATCGGTTCCGGCGGGCCTTCATGCCCTACCGGTCAAACCTACAATTCCCTGGATAAGAAGTGCGAGATCGGGCGCGGCAGAATCATCACCAACGACAAGGCGCCGCCACGGCCACCGAGGTGACGCTGCACGCATCGACCGCAACCGTACGGAAGTGACACGCTTGAGGAAGCCGCTTATTCTGGCCGCCTTTTTTGCTTCCGCGTTCGGCTCAACGGTCGTTTTCGCGGCAGAGCGTACAACGATCGTCGTCCAAGGCGTTCAGACCTATCAAATTACCGAGTTGCATTCTGCAGCGAATACCGTCGGATCGTGCACGGGCAACGCCTGCTCAGATGTAACCCTCACCTACACGAATCCAGGCTACCAGATCGTCAATCACGGGCGAAGGCGTGTCAATGTTTCGATCCAATGGACTATCGGCTTCGTTCACTGCGCCGGCCCAGCAAACCTCGAGCTGGATGTTGGAGTGGAAGTCCTAACCGACCCTCATTCGGGCTTTTGCAACCCCTATCACGCAAATTATCTTCGTCAACCTCGGGCAGACCATCGCCTTTAAAAGCACAGGCGTCGGCGAATACCGCAAATGCGGCAGGTCGTCGAGGAGCGCGGCCGGGGTGGAGTAGACGAATGCCAACGGAGCGAACGGAAAGCGAGCCCTGCGCACATCGGCCAGTCGGAGAGAAAGCATTGTTCCTTTCAGACCCGCCCGAAGACCCCGCCGTTCGGGCCCTTTACGAAGAGGCGCGTGCGGAGGACGGCTATGTCATGAATCTGATTCGCGTCTGGGCATGGCGTCCGGACGTGCATGCAGCATTCCTTGCGGCGAGAATGGCGCTTCTCGGCGAGACGACTCTTTCAAAACGAGAGATCGCCGTGCTCAACGCCACGACGGCAGCGGAGCGAAACAATTCGTACTGCGCAATCGCATGGGGCACGCGGGTCGCCGAACTCGTAGACGCCCAATCAGCAGGCGTGCTGCTGCGCGGGGAAGAGCCGGCCGCACTAAGTGCCCGCGAGATCGCGGTGGCTCGCTGGGCACGCGTTGTCGCAAAGAACCCGAATGCTGCAACCGCGGACGACGTCGAAACGCTCCGTGCCGCTCGCCTATCCGAGCGGGAAATCTTCGATGCAACGCTGCTCGTCGCTTTTCGCCTCGCATTCACGACCGTGAACGACGCGCTCGGAGCTCAACCGGATCGCCAGCTCGTCGATGAGGCGCCGCCTTCGGTAGTCGAAAGCGTGACATTCGGCCGCACCGTCGACTAGCAGTACCGTTTCTCACCCTCAGCACCACCCGCCACCAGTTGCGCGGAACCGGCGGGATCGAACGTCCACCACGCAACACCGATACCGGACGAACGCCGTATTCGAGCTCCTTGCGCCGGCCGAGCGTCGCCAACTGCGCTCGTTGCTGTTGAAGGTGAACGCAGGCCTCGACGCCACAGACGAGTCCGACGCGCTCAACGAAGCAGGCCGCTAACCGCTCATGCCCGGCGGTGCGCTCGCAGGATGGCGTCGTGCACCGTGATGCTCTGCCCGGCGGCGACAATCGTGGACGCAAACGACGCTGCCGTGCTCGCGCTCCAAACGTGGCACAAACCCTTAGACCCGCACGCGTACGATAGTGCGTTACAGGGCGACCTCGCCTTGCCGATGGTTGGGCGCGGACAATTGCTGGGGCTCTTGCTCTGCGGCGAACGCGCCGGCGGGGAAGCCTATGCTCCGGTCGAGATTGACGCGCTGGCACAGTTTGCGCAGGGTGTCGGTTCGGCGTTCGATGGATTAGGTAACGGTGCGCCGGCCGAGCACGACGCGCTGCTTCAAGCGATACGGGACCTGCGAACGAGCATCGATCGGCATTTCGCAGAGGAATAGCACAAAACGCCCTTCGAGAGAGGCCGGCGAGATCCCAACGCCGCGGGCAGTTGACCCGTCAGCCCGCGGCGCCTCGCAGCATCGCAACAATGCGCTGCGGTTCCATCATTCCGCTGACGGCGTGGGATCCGGCCCAGCCAAACGCCGGGACACCGGTCACGCCCGCAGCGCGGGCGGCACGCATCGAGACGTCGATCGCTCCGGCATACGCGTGCGACGTCCATGCCGCGCGGATCTCGTCTTCGCTTATGCCGAAGGGGGCGGCGAGGTCCGCGACGACCCGGAGATCGGCGATGTCGCCGCCGTCGACGAAGAATGCGCGGGAGAGGGCGTGATGGAACGCGGCGGAGGACTCGTCGCCGGCACGAGCGCGCACGAGTTCACCGGCCTCGAGCGCGAGACGAGAGTTGACGTTGCGCCGCGGCGGCTCGATCGGAACGCCGACCTGCCGCGCGAGCATGCGAAGGCGGCGCTCAATCGCGGGCCATTGCTCATCGCTAAAGGGTTTCGGCGCGCCCCCCGACGGCGTATCGGGGTGCAATTCGAACGGGAGCCAACGCGTCGGCACGCCAAGCTGCTGCGCTGCTTGCTCGACCCAGACCGAGCCGAGATAGCAGAATGGTCAAATGACGTCGGACCAGACGAGAAGAGGGCGCGGATCGCTCATGACATGCCCTTCCCCCTGGCCCGGGATTCTCTACCTGCGATCGGGGTCCGATCTTCCGGTAGCACGGCGCGAATGAGTTCGAGCGCGCGGTCGTACCCCTGCTGCTCGGTGGGGAGCACTTGCGGTCTCCGAGAAAGCGATGGGACCGGCGATCGATCAGCTGCTCTCGGCGACGCCCAAGTTACGCGCGGGCGCATTCGGCCCCGTCGCGATGCGCGCCTCCGAGAGGTAGAGCGCCATTCCGCTCTTGCGCCCGAGCGCTTCGAGCGCCGCGATCTCGAGCTGCGAGTAGCCCTTCTCTCCCTCGCGCCGGCCGAGATAGAGGACGCCGAGCAGATCGGGGTTCTTCGCGCGCGGGACGACGATCGGCACGTATACCGGTGCTTCGTCGTTCGGCTCCGGGCGCGCGGCCTTCCCCTCGCGCAGCGTCGCGATCGCGTCGGCATCGGGCGCGACGTCCGCCGAGGCGCCCCCGAACCCGCGCGCCGACTGCAGCACCAGATTGCCGTCGCGGTAGAGATACACCGCGCTGTCGGTCACGTCGAAGAGCGCCGGCGCGTGCTCGACCAGCGCGGTCACGACGTGCGGAACGGTCAAGCGCGAGCGCACGTCGGGCTCGAACTCCGGAAACTCGTCCGAGAGATCAAGCGTCGGCGGCGTGAGCCGCTTGTCGACCGCCTTCTTGAAACTCTCGTACATAGGCTTTAGGAAGAAGCCGGTGATGACCGTCGCCGTCCCGCCGGCTAATGCGCTGGCCTGCGGGCCCATCGCCTTCTCGATCAGCTTCGCGCTGGTCAAGTTCACCGCTTCCCACAGGATCGCGGCCGCAGTCGTGATCATCGCGTACAGCACCGTCCGGCTGACGACGAAGTCGATCTCCCACAGGTGGTAGTAGAGCACCGAGAAGCCGATCGCGAGCGGCACCGCGAGCTGGAACGCGACGAAGAACGGCTGGTGGATCAGCAGCACGTCGAGATCGGTGCCGCGCGGCAGGTTGAGGATCTGCCACGGCAGGTGCGTGAGGAAGTCGCCCGCGACCGAGGCGGTGACGGCGTAGACGACCCACTTCGTCTGCTGGCGCTCGAGCGGCGAGCGCACGCGGTAAAACCAGTACAACTGCACTGCGACCGCGCTCGCGAACGCCGATGCGATGAGGACGAAGGGCCAGGGGTGCGGCAGCTGATAAGGATTCACCGCCGGGACGAACGGCCACAGTGCGGTCCAGATCAGCACCGCGGCGCTGAGCAACCGCACGGTCCACGTCGAGAACCGCCCGTGCGGAAACACGTACAGGAACACGATGAACAGCCCGAAGCCGATGCTGCGCTCGAACATCACCCAGGTTGCGAGCTGTGGCGCGTTCACCACCAGCGCGTGCATCGGCGGCGGGATCGTGACACCGTAGAGCATCAGCGCGATCGCCGCGAACACGGCCATCGGGGTCTTCGGCCCGCGCAGCGCGATGACGAGCCCCGTCAGCAAGAACGTCGCCGCGATGAGCGCTTCGCTGATCAGGAAGTACAGTGCGAACGCGTGCTGCGAGATGCTGAGCGCCTCGAGCGGGACGGCGTACGACGTGAACGCCATCAAGGTCAGCTCGGTGTAGCGATATTGGCCGGTCTGGATCCCCGCTACGACGCTTATGACGAAGACCACTGCGACGAGCGCGCGTGAGATTCCGGGCGAAAGGCGCACCGCCCGACGTTTGCCCCGATGCGACGGATCGCCTGCAACCAGGACGCTCGACTGCTTCAGGAGGGCGCTTTCGACAGGGTTTTTGCCGCGCTTTGCCGCAACGTACGAGCATGAAGATTCCGTTCATCGCGCTGCTCGCCGGCGCTCTCACCGTCACGACTCCCGTGATCGCGAAGGCGGATTCGGTGGCAGCCTGGGTCTACAACGTCGAGCCGACGCCGCTCCGATTCGCGGTGCGCTGCGTTACCGGCAACACGGCTTGGCACCAGCTCCAGGTCGGCGCGGGCCAGTACCAAGGGGTCTACGCCGATAACTGGAACGCCTACTGCGACAGCTCGTACGAGGCGTCATTCGGTACGAACCAAAGCGACGGCTCGGTGACCCAACAGTTCGCGCGGTTGACGAGCGGTCACGTCTACGTGCTCGTGAATACGCGCACCGTCGGCTACACCGTCCACGACGGACAAGCGATGATCGTGGTCGTCAATGCGTCGTCACGCCAATTACCGCTCAACATATTCTGCAGTGGAGTAGCTAACACGAGGCTGCCGGTCGCTCCGAACGCGCGGAGTTGGATGTTCACCGGCAATCCGCCGGCGTGCTCACCATACGTAGGCTCGGTCATCGAGGTCGATGGGCAGCTCGCTCAGCTGCCGACGACGCCGATGCCGAACGGCTACATCTACACGCTGACGTGGAACGACGACGCGCATTCATGGCATATGAGGAGCGTACGCCTGGGGACCGGAGCAGAAGGGTTCTAGCAATCGAACAGCCCGAGGCAAAGGTTCGAGCGCCTGCGTGTCCCGGCCGGCGGGCGGGGAAGGCCGCACCACAGGCGGGAACGTTCGTCGCATGAACGCCGACGACGACTCCAAACGCTGCGACAACCTCGCGTGCCTCTGCACGGTGTCGCTCGCACGAGCTGTATGCAGCGACTACTGCGACTCACCGGACGGACGCGACCCCGCGATCATCACCTGCGGCTGCGAGCACCAAGGCTGTCAGACCGAGATCGACAAGCAGCTTCACGGCGGCATCGGCAAAGAGACGCTCTGACCGCTAGCCTGCCGCGTCTCGCCGCTGACCTGTTCGTCGGATAGACGAGGAGAGGCCGCGCCTGGGGAGTTACCAGTTGTCGCCACCGATGCTGAAGTCGCCATTGGCCGGATCGTTTACGGAGACGGCCCCTGTACCTCCGTCGTGCTGGACGTATTGGCACTCCCCCCTGAATATCGCAGCCACCGAAGTATTGTCGTAGTCAAACGACCGGCGTACCCCGTTCGAGTCCGTGATGTTCATATTTGTGGCGGCGACTCCACCGGTAAACGCGATGGTCGCCGTCTGCTGCGGCATCACCTTGCAGATGTCATGGTCTTGATTATAGTCGCACCCGTAGAAGTCTGCCGGCCCCGGAGGCGGCCCCGACCATCCGAGGCTGAACGTCCACGGCTTGTTGCTATTATTGTAGATGTGCCGCGTACACGCGGCATCTGCGAACTGTACGCTGCCGATGAGCGCAGCGAGAACCGCTGCAGCCGTCGTAAGCTTCCTGGATCGGATGTTCACAAAGTACTTTCCTTTCGCGTGATTTTGCCGCCGTACGATTCAGCGCTCAGGAAACCTGCTCGAGGGTAAATGAAGTGGCACAGATGCCCAAAAGAATCCGGCCGATCCGATGAAGCGTTCCGGTGTCCATGCCGATGACAAGCGCGCATAAACGATCACCGCTCCGGTCACGAGAGAGAACTGCTCGAAGAAGTTGCCCCAGCGGTCGTAAATCTGCGGCGCGGCGACGATTCGTGGCACGAACAGTAAGGCGAAGACAAGATACACCGCGCCCAAGACGACTGCGCCCGTTTTCGCGGTTCGACGGAACTGAATCGCAGCGCCGCCGAAGATCTGGGCGGCGGCTGCGGCGTAGACAAAGACCGGGCCGTCGGTAGCGTTCAGAATGTGACGCAGTTGAGCCCAATCGTTGTAGTCGTGCCAGACCAGCGTGATGAGGCCAAAGGTCAAAGCCGCCACTCCAAACACATGACGGCCGAGGTTCGAACTCGGCGTTGATACGGTCATGCGAGCAACGATCCACGACGCACGAAGCTCATGCCACGTCGTGTTTTCGTTCGAACTCTGGAGTCCTAGGCCAACTCGTGACGGTGGACCGGCCTGACGGCCGGTCGCTACGGAGGGGCTCGAAGCGTTACGCCCCAGCAGGCGATACGAGCGGGCGTGGAGGATGGCCGGGGAAATGACCGCTCTTTACTGGCTGCCTTCGTGGGTCGTTCTCATCGTCGCCGTGGGCATCGCCGTGGCCGTGGCGTGCGGCGGGCAGCTGCTCGTCCACCGGTTCGTCGCCGATTCCAAATTCTTGGACGATAACGATCTCAACGGTTACATCAGCGGTACAATCGTCACGCTCTTCGCCGTGCTGATCGGCTTCGTCACGGTCGTGGTGTGGCAGCAGTACGATTCGATGCGGGACCGCGTCGCCGTTGAGGCGTCCGACGTGGCCGGCGTGTGGCACGACGCGGTCGGCCTGGATCCGCGCGCGCGATCGGCGGTCCGCAGAGACATGCTCGGCTACGTCAACCTGATGATTCACGACGAATGGCCGGAGATGCGCTCAGGAGGGTCAAGTCCGAAAGGAGCCGCGTACATCATGGATGCGACGACCGTCGTGGGCGGTATGAACGCGAAGACCAATGCGGAGTCGAACGCCCAGGTGACGATCGTGGGCTTGCTCAACGGGCTGCATGCTGAACGCGAGCAGCGTCTGGAGGCGAACCAGTCACCGGCCGTGTCGGGCTTCATGTGGGCGATCATGCTTTTCGGCTCGCTCGCCGTGGTCGTGTTCTGTTACATGTTCGGTGCCTCGCACCGGGGAACGCATCTGGTCATGACGGGCCTGGTGGCGGGCGTGATCACGTCGATGCTGATCCTTACGTTCGAGCTCCAGTATCCGTTTCGCGGCGATCTCGGAATCTCGCCTACCGTCTGGGTAGGCCTGCTCGACCACATCCGAGACATGGATGAACACGGCGTGCCGGCCATGCGCATGTAGGCCACGAGCCCTGTGACATCAAGCTTCGCTCAGTGAGAACGATCTACGTCGCCCTCTTGACGGCATATGCGGTCGCGTTGATCGTCATACAGGCCCTCAGCGTGCACGTGACGGGAAGTGTTCCCGAGTTCCAGTTCCATCGGCTCGATGCGACGCGGCGGGTGGTGTCGGCGGTTTCGCCGGAGGCTGCGAGCGACGGCCTCCGCAACGGCGACGTCTACGACTGGACGACCGCCTCGACGGCGGAGCGACGCGCGCGCTTTCGTGACGTGGCGCCGGGAGAGGCATTCGACCTGCCCGTGGTCCGGGACGGCCGGGCGGCTCCGGTGCGCCTGATCGCGCGCCCGCGCGCGGTACGGGACCAGCTCGCCCAGTACGGCGACATTCTTTTCAAGATGCTGGCCCTGGGCATCGGCATCGTGCTGGCGTCGCGCGGCAACGGAACGTTCGGCCTCTTTTCCGGGTTGGCGCTGTGCGGCTACGCGGCATTCGAAGGCTTTGGCGTGAGCTACGCGATCTTGGGATGGCCGCTCAGAGTCGTCGCCTCGGGATCCTTCGCGATCGTCGCATACGTGCTGCTGTATTTCCAGGTCGAGGCGATGCTCACGCTGTGCGGAAGCGCACTGACGAAGCCCGAACGATGGTTCTTTCGCGCGGCCGGCGCCGCGTCGACGGCGGTGATCGTCTTCGGGACGCTCGACCACGTCTTTGCGGCGTTGACGTCGTCCACGCGCGACGTCACGAGCGCGGTACTCTTCGGTGCTCAGCTCCTGCTGCTGGTGCCGCTGTTCGGGTATGCGATTGCGTTGCTGCGTCTGCCTACGCGCGATCGCGAGATCGTCAGGTGGGTATTCTGGACGTCCGTCGTCGGCATCTCCGGACCGATGATCAACCTGGTGCTGGCGATTCTGGAGCAGCCGATCCCCTCATACGGCGCCCTGAATTTGACGCTCTTCGTCATGGCGTTCGGCTACGCGTACGTCGCGCTGCGCTATCGGGTCGTCGATCTGTCGTTCGTCGCCAACCGCGCGGTGGTCTATGCGACCATCTTCGTGGCCGTCGTGGCGGTGTTCACAATCGCGGAGACGATCATCACGAAGTTCGCCGTGAGCCGGGTCGACAGCATCGCCGTGGATGTCGTCTTCAGTCTCGCGGTGGCGCTGTCGATCAAACCCGTCGAACGGCGCGTCGATGCGTTCGTCGAGCGCTTTCTCTTCGCTGCCAAGCACGCGACGGAGCAGGGGCTGCGTGCGCTCATTCGCGACTGCCCGCTCATCGAGGACCCGAAACGGTTGCTTCAAAACGTGTGCGACGAGACGCGACGATTGACCGGCGCGCAGGGCGTCGTCGCGTACGAACGTTTGGGCAACATCTTGGTGCCCGGGGCGGCGTCGCCTGCGGACACGACCCTGCTGCCGGTGTCGATCGACGACCCGGTCGTCGTCCGCATGCGCTCGTGCCTGGAGCCCGTCGATCTCGGCGAGCTGCCCTCGTCGCTGGGCAACGCCGGGACGGTGTTCCCCATGCTCTCTCGCGGGCGCATGCTCGGCGTGCTCGTGTGCGGCGATAAGCCGGGACGGCGGGCGTACGATCCGGACGAGCGCGAGCTGCTGGCGGAGGTCGCGCACGAAGCGGGCTCGTCGCTGCTGTTCTTGCGCACCGCGGCCGGCTCCGCGGGCGCGAAGTCCGTCGCCAGCGCGCCCTCGTCGGTAGGCGCCAGGCTGGAGGGCTAGCCGTCTGGCCTAAGTCTGGTAGACTAAGTCCCATGAAGAGCGTCAACAGTGCATGATGCTAAGAGCAACTTCGAGCCTGGTCCGGGAAGTCCGCGAGGGCAGCGAGCGCGAGATCATTATCTGCCTTTCCGGGTAGCCCGTGGCGAAGCTCGTGCCCGTCGCCGAGGCTCCGCGCCGGCAGCTCGGCGTCGATCGGGGGCGGATTACTATCGCACCGGACTTTGATGCGGTCAACCCGGAGATAACCGCGCTGTTCGAAGGGCCGTAACACGTGCGGTTGCTGCTCGACACGCACGCGTTTCTGTGGGCTGCGGCCGATCCCGACCAATTGCGGCCCAATGCGCGCGCCGCGATCGAGGACAGCGCCAATGAGGGGTTGGTCTCCGCCGGGGTCGCGTGGGAGATCAGCATCAAGGTCGCACTCGGCAAGCTCACAGTGCCGGCGGACCCCGCGGTGTGGTTTCCGGCACGCGTGAGTTCTTTAGGGTTTCAAGCCTTAGATATTTCCGCGGCGCATGCCCTCGCCGTCGGCGGGCCGCCGGATGTTCACCGAGATCCGTTCGATCGAATCATGATCGCGCAGGCGCAGATCGAAGGGCTGACGTTCGTGACGCGCGATCCAGAAAATCAGAAGTACCCCATAAACGTTCTCGAGGCATAGGGGCACGTGCGGGCGCATCAGCACGCTTTGATCGTAGAGGAGAGCTTCGTGAGCACGAAACAATCCTTAACGTCGATCGGCCAGCCAGTGCCAGAACTGCCCGTTACTGATGTTGAACGCGCGCAGCAGCACTATCGGGATGCACTCGGCTTCGAGATTGGCTGGCTCCATCCGCGCGAGATTGGGGCCGTGTCACGCGGAAACGTGGCGATATTCTTTCGGAAGACAACCCCGCCATTTGAGGCTGCGGTTCACTGGGTGTTCGCGGAAGATATCGATGCGACGTACAACGAGTTGAAGTCTTTGGGTGCGAACATTGTTGAGCCCTTAGAAAAGAAGCCTTGGGTCGTGGTTCACCAGATGGGGAACCGAGCCGTTGAAGCTGTCCGCGATCGCGGAACACGACGGACACCCCGCCTCGTACTCGGGACCGAACATGAAGTGATAGATGAGGAGCTGCGAGCGCCCGCGGAAGAGATCCGCCAGCGTCGCGGTCCCCTCGTCGGTCTCGAAGCGGTACTCCTTGTCGACGCGAACCCAGGGCAGCTCTTGCCGCATCCGCGCCAGCTCGTCGCCGCGCCGCGTCAGCGCCTTCTCGGCCTCGAGGAGCTGCAGCCTTGCCGCAAGCCACTCTTCGCGCGTTCCGATCTTGTCGTCGATCATCGTTCTCTCGTTTCTTGAATGGTACGAATGTTTGGGTCTTACATATCCGGCATGAAGCCGGGGACCGCCGAAGGCTCGACCACAATCAGGGTTCCAAGTCCGACGATCGCGCGCGCCAACGGCACATCGAAAACTGCTTTCGCGGGAAGAATTTTTTGGACGAAGGCGACGGCCGCGATCACCGCCATCAAGGCGACGCTCATGACGTCGATCACGACCAGCAGCAGCATGAACCCGATGCACGAGCCGACGCAGCAGAGGCCGAATTCGATTCCGGAGCGCACCGTCTCGCGGCAACGCCGGCGGAAGTACCGCTTGAGCGGCGTGAGCTCGTAGATGCCCGCAGCGATCACGACGACGGCCGCGGCGACCGCTTCGTGCGGCCGGTACAACGTGTACATGACGACGCTCACGAGCACCCACACGGCGAGGTACGATCCGACGAAGAGCGGGACGGTCCGCACGCCGGCGCCGGCCTGAGCGGCTCTGACCACTGCCGGGATCGCGCCCGGCAGCATCATCGCCGCCATCATCGCGACCCACCCGCCCATTTCCATCGTTGCACTACCCCTACTGGCTTTCTGCGAGACGCTTGATCGCGTTCAGACGTTCATCCCACGCCGCTGCAACGCCGTGCATCCATCGCGCCGTCGATTCGAGGCGCTCGGGACGAACGGAGAACTGCACTTCGCGGCCTTGCTTGCGCGCTTCGACCAACCCGGCTTGTTCGAGGACGCCCAGATGCTTCACGATTGCTTGGCGCGTCACGGGGAGTTTTTCCGCCAGCGCCGTCGCGGTCGTTTGCGGACGAGCGGAAAGCACGTCGAGCAGCCGGCGCCGCGTGGGGTCGGCCAGGGCGACGAGCACCTCGTCTACGTCGCCCTTGTGCGTGTTCACCGCCGTCTCGCGGCGCTACGCCGCAAGCCCTTCGACGTATTCCTGCAAGTTACGGAGCTGGATCGCCCAGCCTTCGGTGTTGTTCTCGAATTGCTCGGCGCGCTCGCCTTCGCTGCGCGACAGACGGCTGAAGCCGGTTTCGACCACGCGTAGTCGCGTCTGCCCTTCATGCGGCGTCAACGTGAACTCGACGAGCGTGGAATCGTCGTCGCTTGGCTTTTTATCGGCGACACCCGGAGTCCAGCGATACGAGAAGTGGCGCGGTTTGACTATTTTCTCGATCGTCGCGTACCGGGTGCCGTATTTCTCCCAACGCAGCACGATCGTGCCGCCCGGCCGCAAGTCGACCTCGGCCGAATCGCCGAACCATTTGCCGACATGTTCCGCCAGCGTGATGATCTCCCACACGCGCTCCGGCGGAGCAGCGACCACGACCTCTCGCTCAATCCGGTCTTCAACCACGATGCCCTCCCAATGTGCAACCCTATAGTTGCACAACGCGAACGAAAGCGCAACCCCCCAGTTGCGGATTTAATGCCGGCGGGCCGGCTAGGGCTCCCTGTGCTGGCGTCCACCGTTCCGCGACGGGTCCATGCGCTTCGACGAGCGTCATCCCTCAGGGCTAAGTGAGGGTCGATAGGCTTCCAGTTCGGGCTTGGCAGTTGCGTAAAGCCTGGGTTAATTAGGATAGTGCATGCTTAGCGGTGGGGAATTCCGTTCGCAAGCACTTTTCTCAGCCATCAGAAAGGCACGGACGCCCATGATGACCGACGAACGGCCGGTGATCGTTCTCAAGGGCGACTTCGGGTACTTGGCGTCGCACCAGATGCGCGACGTTCTTGCCGAGCTCGCGGAACCTGCGACGATCGACCTGACGCAAGTGCAGCATCTCGATGCGACTGCGCTCGGAATGCTGGCAGCGGTCGCGCGCCGAGTTGGCCTCGGCCAATTGACGTTGATCGTGCCGCGCGGCAGCCTCACGCGCCTGATGAAGATGGTCGGCTTCGCAAACCTCTGCACCGTGATCACCGACCGTCGCGAGACACCGTCGCTGGGATCTCGTCTCATGCGACGCTCAACGGACCGCGCACAGACCGCGAGCGCCTGAGGCGCCGTCCGACCCGACTACGCGTAGGAGCCAGTTCGCACGGTCAGGAAGCCCGCGTACGCGGACGAGTTCATCGTCGCGCGCAATCCCGACCCCATGAGTAGAGACGGCCGATCATAGTCTCCCGTATGTGGTGGCTCGATCCATGCAGGGCCGCGTCCTTGATTTCCTTTGGAACACCGACCGCCAGGAGAAGCTCGATCATCTGTTCGAGCTTCTCGTTGAACCGTAAAGTCTTCCAAGGGCTAACCTGAACTCAGGACTCCACTGCTCGCAGATGGTCTCGGCGAGAGGTTCGGATCGCCTCCAGACACGTCACGACGGCGACGCGCACTCCGTTCACGTACACCGGCCACGATGCCCCGCGGCAAACCTCGGAGTTGGCCCAGTTCGCGCAGGTCGAGTATTGCCACGGGCGGGGGTGTTGAGCCCGCAGGTCGAGTCCCGCGCTCGCAACGTCGGCCGACGTCATCCGTTCGGGCAGCGCGTCGGTGTCCGGCAGACCGAGCCGTCCTGCGCGCAGCGTCATGAGGTCGGTGAAGATCATTTTCCCGCCCCACGTCTTCCAGTCGAACGGTACCGGTTTCCCAGCGCGATCACGTGCGACGGTCGAGAGCGCGATCCCGTAGCCGTTGAGATCGAATAGTGCGGCGATGACCAGCTGCGGGTTGCGCTCGATCGCCGCGTTGAGTACCGGCAGGACGGTTTCGTCAACGAGGTGGTCGGACGGCGTTGTATAGCGCGGCGGCCGGAGCCCTTCACGGGGCACGCCCGTTGCGCCGACCAGACGCTCGAAACGATCGACGAGCGGGCCGGTCAGCTCGCGGTACTCGAGCGCGATGAGCGCGTCGGTGGTAACGCGTCCCTCGTCGGCGAGTCGCTGAATCGCCGCTTCGACGCCGAGCGCGACGTCGTGCGTGAAGTCACGCAGCGCCTCCTCGGCAAGTCCGAGACGGTGCGCGCGGGTGACGTGGAGCGCCGCGTCATCGATGCGGCCCAGCGCAATGCGCGCGTTCTCCGTTTCACGCTGTGAGAGGCTGCGCGCTTGCTCGCAGGCTACGGCGAGTTCGCGCGCAACCGCGGCGAGCGATGACGAAACGTGGGCTGCAGTCTCGCCGATCTCGGCGCTGCGCGCTCTGCTCGTTCCGATCGTGCGACGTACGTCTTCGACGACGTCGCGTGCGCTGCGCGCTAATGTCCGCACGCCATCGAGCTTCACAGTGTGCTGGTGACTGGCGTTCCCGAACTCGGCGCTGCGGGCCCGCAGTTTTGTCATCGTGGCGACGATCGCGTCGGTCGAGGCCTGCGTCTGCACGGCCAGCCGTCCGATCTCATCAGCGACTACCGTGAATCCCGCGCCGCCCGTCCCGGTGCGCGCCGCTTCCACCGCCGCGTTGAGCGCCAGCAAATGGGCGTCATCCGAGATGTCGGACACCTGCGCCAGCAGCGTCGCCGCTTCGTTCGTCGCGTCGTGCACCGCTGCGATAGCGGCCACAGCACGCTCACCCTCTGCGTTGCCGGCCTCCACCCGGTCTAGCGCTTCGTCGAAGGCGACGAGCGCCGAGGCACAGACGTCGTGCAGCGCGTCAAGCTCTGAGGTGATGGTGCCGGCAGCGGCAGTGAACGCGGCGGCGAGCGCCAATGACTCCTCGAGCCGCGTCGCGAGCTCGGCGATCTCCTTATCGAACGCACGCATCTCTTTGCGGATCGCCCGCCACAAGAGACCCGTACTCACCGCGGCACGTGTCGCGCTAGACATGCTCTCGACGATCGTCCGCTCGTCGGTGACGACGCGCTCGAGAAGCCGTACGAGGGCATCGAGCACGGCTACGTCTTCGCTCGCGGGCGGCGGCGGTGGAACCGCGTCATCGTCAGCGAGCGCGACGATCCAGTCGGCGAGCGGATCTTCACCCAGGCCAGGCTGTGCGACGGGCGCGAGCGCGATGAAGTCGCGGTGGCGGCGCAATACTGCGGTGGCTTCGTCAAGCCGTGCACCGATCTCGGCGTGCAGGTCCGTTTCTGCGCGCGTGGCGATCGCCGTGGCGATGGTGGACAGCCGTGCCAATCCGTCGATGACCTGCGGCAGCGCGGCGTTCTGTTCGTCTGCGGCGTCCGTCACGCGCTTCACGCCGTCGCCGAACGCATCGATGCGAACTTGCGCACCACTGAGCGCGGCGCGAGCCGGTGCGATTTGCGCGACGATCCGTTCCATGAAGGCACCGACGCGGACGATCACGTCGAACGCCTCGCGCGCCGATCGGCGCGCCGCTTCGACGACCGCCTTGACCCCGCTTGTCGCTTCTGACATCGATGCGGAGAGCGTCCGCATTCGCTGGGCGACCATCGCGAAGCCGTGGCCTTCGGAGACGTACGCGGCCTCGATCGCAGCGCTGATGCCGAGGACGCCGGCGCGCCGGGCGGCGCCGGAGATCTCGCCGATGGCGTCACCGACGCCGAGCCAGCCCGCAGCGAGTCGCGTCGACACCTGCTCGCCACTCTGCAGTCCTTCGCGCAACGCCATCGTCCCTGATTCGAGCGCTTCCATCGTCGCAACCGTCCCGGCCAGCACCGCGGGGAGCCGCTCGTACACGGCGTTCAGTTCGGCGGCATGCGCGGCGACCGCGCTCACGGTTCGGCCCAGGTCCTCGGCCGCGGAGCGGACTGCTTCGGCGACCTGGGCTTCGCGAGCGATCCCGGCCGCCATGTCGGTGAGGCCGCGCTCTTCAATGACGAGGCACTCGCGTGAGCGCACGACGAGCTGCTCGAGCTCGCGCAGCTCGGCCGCGAGCCGAGCGACGAGGAACTGGGCCGCCCCCTCTCGCGGACCCCCTCCCTGTGGGCCTCGCCAAACGCCGCGCTCGGCGAGATCCGTAAGGCAAGAGGCCAGCTCGCTGCCCGCGGACGACGCAAAATCGACCAGCTCCATTTTCAGATGATCGGCACGGCGGCAGGCTGCGCTGAGCCGAGCACCCAGAATTAGGGGCCGTCGGGCACCGATACGAGGTGAATCCGCTGCGGGTAGCCGCCGGTCTTCAGCCGCTTGATCTCTTTGAGATCAGGGATCGAGATCACCGACAACTCGTCCGAGCCGCGGTTACTAATGAACGCTGTCTTGTCGTTGCGGCTGAATGCGATCCAATTGGGATCCTTGCCGACCGGGATGATGGCCTTGAGCGTCAGGTCGGGCACCGAATAGGCGACGACGTAGTTGGCGATGCTCCCGTTTGCCAGAAGGAGCTTGCCGTCGTGGGAGAGCGCGATTCCGTGGTCCACGGTGTGCGGCAAAAATTGTGGCAGCTTGGTGCCGGGAGGCAGCGCTGGAAGATCCACGGTGCGTAGCACCTTTTGGCTCGCAATATCCACGACGTCGAAGCCGTGTAGGCGCGACCGCTGGACGTACATGGTCTTTTGGTCGGCGGTGATCGCAAATGGGCGCACGCCGCTCGCGAATGGAATATCAGTTCGGGAGATGTTGGAATCTTCGTATCGACGGGCGGTTTTAGCCCCGAAGCAAGAATGGAAGCCCGCACACACCGGACGCATAGCTTAACGCTCGTTGATTTGCAAGAATTGATTGCTTTGTGGTCTCGTCACTACGAGTCCATCGAGCAGAAGGACAAGCACTTTTTGCCACTTGAGGTGGTATATTTTCTAGCTGAGAAAGAGTAAGCACGGCGCCCTGATCCGCCAGCCGCCTTTTCGGAGCGTTGACGAACTGTACGATCCATTACCGCCGCCCGGAGCGGTGCTTTCCGCTCCCGAACGCCGTCTTGGCGGAATAGCCATACTGGACGCAAGAAAAGGTGACCCCGCAAAGCGGGGCCTCGTCACATTCCGGATCTGACGGCGACCACTTCACATTGAATCGACGGCGTGCTGCGAATTTCACATTGAATCGGGCTTTCAGCGATTCATTGTGAGACAGCCCTAGAACGTCAAAACGCTAGAACGCTAGAACGGGATTTCTTCCTCGGCGTCCAGGGCGCTGTCGTAGTGGTCGCTGCCGCCGGTGCTGCCGGCGGGTTCGCCTGCTGCGGCACGCGGTGCGCGTTCGTAGGTGCCGCCGTCGCCGCCGCCGCGGTTCGGGCGGTCGAGCATCTGCATCGTGTTCACCACGACCTCGGTGGCTTTGCGCTTGTTGCCGTCCTTGTCGTCGTACGAGCGGATCGACAACCGGCCGTCGACCAGACACGACATGCCCTTCTTGAGATACGTGTTGCAAGTCTCGGCGAGCTTGTCCCACGCAACGCAGTCGACGTAGTCGGTCTCTTCCTGTTGCTTCGAGCGACGGTTCACCGCTAGGGTGAACTTCGTCACCGCCGCGCCGGACCCGACGTAGCGGATCTCCGGGTCGCGGGTGAGATTCCCGACCAAGGTGATGCGATTGAATGACCCAGCCATCTCTTCTTCGTCCTTCTGCTCTGCGCTGCGGTGTGCGATGATGTGAGGCGGAGGCAGCCTCACGGGGGCAGTCTATTGCCGATCAGTGCCACCTGGTGGGCACTGTGCCCTCCGACCGTCAATCACTCTGTGGATAGGGCGCGACTACGGCCGACGGGCGTTGTGGCGATGTCCCCCTTCGACAGGCTCAGGGTGACATAGGCGAGCTCAGGTGACGACCGAGGGGCGACGGGCACCGCGGGTTGGCGGCACGCCAACCTACAACCGAAGGGCGGCGGAACGCCGCCCAACCTTGCTGCCGCGGCACGCGCACCCTTCGACAAGCTCAGGGTGACAACGGGGACGGAAGGCCGGCGTCAGCCGGCCAACCTTAGTCCGTTTTGCGGATGATGATGTGGCGGAGGACCGACTCGTTGAGGCGGAGGAGGCGTTCGAGTTCGCGCTGCTCCTCGGCGCCGCTCTTGAAGTGCATCGTGATGTAGTAGCCTTCGCGCACGTCGTCGATCTCGTAGGCGAGGCGGCGTTTGCCGGCCTTCTCGAGCTCGCCGACGACCTCGCCGCCGCGCGTCTTCACGCCCTCGGCGATCGCGTTGGCCTTCTCGTCGACCTCGGTCTCTTCGAGACTGGGCCGGAGCACGTAGGTCACTTCGTAGTCGATGATGGTCGTGGTCGCTGGCATGGTTGCCCTCTCTGGACGCCGGTTCGAGCCGGCGGCCCGGCGCAAGCGGCCGGGCAGCGGGGAAGTCTCCGGGATCGTGGACCGCCGGGAGAACCCCCGGATTGTATCACGCGGCAGATAACTGCGGCAACGCCGGGTATCTAGGTCCCTGAGCGCCTTCCCAGGCAAAAGTCCGAAACTTTGCGGAGGTCCGACCTCCCGGAGAAGCTGTTTGTCGATCGCCGATTTCGCCGTCACCCGCCGTGTGACGGTCGCCATGCTCGCGACTGCCATCGTGGTCCTTGGCCTGTTCGCCCTCCCGCGGCTGCCCGTCGCGCTGCTGCCCAGTTTCCAGCCGCCGGTCGTCACGGTGACGGTCAACTACGGCAACGTCGCTCCCGAGACGATGGAGTCCACCGTCACGCGCCCGATCGAAAACGCCGTCAGCCGCGTCTCCGGGATCGACTACCTCCAGTCGAACTCGTTCACCGGTCAGTCGCAGGTGCGCGCGACGTTCAAGTACGGGACGAACATCAACGTTGCCGCGACCGACATCCAGCAGCAGGTCGCCCGCGCCGCCACGCAGCTGCCGAACGACCCGCTCCTCCAGCAGCCGGTGATCCAGAAAGCCGACCCCAACTCGATTCCGGTGGTCCGGCTCTCGATAACCGATCAGAGCCGGCCGCTGCGCGATCTCTACGACCTCTTCAACAACCAGCTCGCCGACGAGTTCGCCGGCGTGTCGGGTGTCGGCTCGGTCAGCGTCTTCGGGGGCGCGCAGCGCGCGATCATGGTCGAGCCCGACGCGAACGCGCTGGCCGGCTACGGCCTCGACACGAACGCGATCGTCAACAAGATCAAGAACGAGAACGTCGACGCTCCCGCCGGGGTGCTCGCGATAGGCCCCAAAGAGTTCGTGATCCGCGCGAACGCGCTGTACAAGGGCGCCGACGAAGTCGCGAACACCGTGCTGACGGTGAAGAACGGCACGCCGGTCTACATCCGCGACGTCGCCAAAGTGAGCGACAGCATCCAAGAAGTCCGCTCCTACTCCCGGCTCGACGGCGTGCCGTCGATCGCGCTTGCCATCACGGCGCAGCCAGACGCGAACGTCATCGCGGTCTCGCAGGGCGTCTACGGCAAGATCGCCGACTTCAGCAAGCGCTATCCGACGATGCACTTCGGCGTGGTCTTTGACCAGCAGGGTTTCATCCGCAACGCCGTCGACGCGCTGATGCACACCGCGATCTACGGCGCGATCCTCGCCGTGCTGATCATCCTGCTCTTCCTGCACTCGCTCCGTTCGACGCTGATCGTCGCGATCTCGCTCCCGATCTCGGTGATGGGAACGATGTTCGCCGCGTACATGCTCAACCAGTCGCTGAACATCATGACGCTGGGCGGGCTGGCGCTCGCGGTCGGGCTGATCGTCGACGACGCGGTCGTCGTCATCGAGAACATCTACCGCCATCTCGCCGAAGGCGAATCGCCGCGCGAGGCGGCGCGTAACGCGACCTCGCAGATCTTCTCGGCCGTTCTGGCCTCGACGGTCACGGTGGTCACGGTGTTCGTGCCGCTGCTGCTGATCCCAGGTCTCCAGGGGCTGATCTTCGGGCCGTTCGCGCTGGTGATCATCGTCGGCGTGGCGATCTCGTTGCTGGTCGCGACGACGACCGTGCCGATGCTCTCGAGCATCATGCTCGACGCGCACACCGTGCACGTGGCCGAAGGGACGGGGAGCGTGCGCCGCGGTCTCTACGAGCGCTTCAGCGCAGGGTTCGACCACGGGTACTCGCGATTCGAAGGCGCGTACAAGCGGCTTCTCGGCTTCGCGATCGACCGGCCCGCGCTCGTGCTGAGCGCCGGCGTCGTGCTGCTCGTGCTCGCGGTCGTCGCGGTGAAAGCGGGCGTCGTGAAGACGGAGACGTTCCCGGCGTCGTCTTCGCGCTTTGTCCAGGTCAACATCCGCACGCCGAACGGGACGTCAGTCGCGATCACCAACGGCGTCTCGCAAAAGGTCGAGGACGCGCTCAGGAGCGACCCGCGCGTCGCCGATGTCTCCGTCTCGGTCGGCTCCGCGTTCACCGGCGCCGGCACGCGCGTCATCACCAATCAGGCGTCGATGGCGGTCGCGCTGAAGCCCGGCCTGAGCGGCTCGGCGGCGGACGCCTTCGTCATACAGTGGACCCAGCGGCTGGGGGGAACGGTGCGGGGCGCCGGCGGCTCCGCCACGACCGCAGGTCCGAAATTCACGCCCGAGCAGCGTGCCAAATTCCGCGCGCTGCGCACCGCGCTCGTCGGGACGACCGCATACGTCAGCGGCATCGACATCGTACAGCGCGTCGTCAGCCAGGGCTCCGACGCGGTCGAGATCCAGCTGTACGGCCCCGACATCAACCAGCTCTACACGATGGCGCAGCGCGATCTGATCCCGCAGCTCAAGGAGATTCCGGGTATCGGTCGCCCTGACACCAACATCACGCCGTCACAGCCCGAAGTCGACATCAACGTCGACCGGCGGGTCGCGGCACAGCTCGGTCTCTCGACCGGCGACATCGCCAACATCATCTCGACCGCGACCAGCGGCACCATCGCGTCGTACTGGCAGACGAACGGCACGCAGTACCCGATCATGGTCCAGCTCCCGGCCGCGCAGCGCCGCACGCTCGACTCGCTGGGCTCCCTGCTGATCGAACCGAATTCGTCCACGACGGGCGCTGCGGTTACGAGTACAGCGCCGACCGGCAGCACCACCGGTACCGGCGCGAGCACACCGTCGTCGCAGTCGCTCAACGCCGTCCCGCTCTCAGGCGTCGCGGCGCTCACGCTCGGCCAGGGGCCTTCGCAGATCCCCCGCCAGAACAAAGCGCGCCGGGTCGACATCGACGCGCCGCTGGTCGGCGCTTCGGCGCTCGGCGACGTGCTCTCGCAGGTCACGGAAATCATGAACTCCTACACCTTCCCGGCAGGCTACCGCTGGCAATACGGTCCGTCGGTCACGGCCAACAACGACACGTTCGGCGCGCTAACCCTGGTCGTGATCCTCGCGATCGCGCTGATCTACATGCTCCTGGCCTCGCAGTTCGAGTCGTTCCTCGACCCACTGGTCATCATGATGGCGGTGCCGTTCGCGCTGATCGGGATCATCGCATCGCTGTGGATCACGCACCGGGCGTTCGGATTGACAGCGTTCATCGGCTCGCTGATGCTGGTCGGCATCGCGGTAAAGAACGCGATCCTCGTGGTCGAGTTCACCAAGCAGCTGCGGCGCGACGAAGGGCTCGATCCGCGCGAGGCGCTCATGCACGCCGGGCCGATGCGCTTGCGTCCGATCCTCATGACGACGTTCGCGACGCTGGGCGGGATGCTGCCGATCGCGCTGGGGATCGAAGCCGGCTCACAGACGCAGGCGCCGCTCGGCACGGTCGTCATCGGCGGGCTCGTCACCTCGACGTTGCTTTCCTTGGTGGTCGTGCCGACGATCTATCTGCTGGTCGCGCGTCACATCGAGCCGCGCTTCGCGCCGAAGCCGCCGTCTTTCCGCCGCCGTGGCGGCGAGGGGCGGACCGTGATCGAGCCGGAGACCGCCCCGGCGCATTAGAGGTCATCCCCACCCGAGGCCAGAGCTGACCCGACCTCAGAGCTGAGGCTGTCGAACGGCTGTTGGCCGTTTGGCGAGCGGAGCCGCCTCCCGCTGGGTAAACCAGCGGGAGATGCGCTCGATCCTCGATCGCTATGCACCCGCGCCTGCGTTCGACGAGTTCGCGGATGCTGATGGACGCCCGCGCGCCCACTACGAGGCGCTCGCGGCGACGCTCGAAGGGATCTCGTCGGCCGACTTCCGGCACCGGGTCACGACCGTCAACACGGTCCTGCTGCAGCTCGGCGTCACCTTCACCGTCTACTCCGACACGCGCGGCACCGAGCGGATCCTGCCGTTCGACCTGATCCCACGCATCATCCCGGCGAGCGACTGGGATCCCATCGCACGCGGCGTCGCACAGCGGGTCCTCGCGCTCAACGCCTTCCTGAACGACGTCTACGGTGAAGGCCGGATCCTGCGCGACGGTATCGTCCCGCGCGAATTGGTCTACTCCTCGGTGCACTTCGAGCGCGAGGCGATCGGTATCCGGCCACCCCACGACACCTATATCCACGTCTCGGGGATCGACCTCGTCCGCGACCACGAGGGCACCTTCTTGGTGCTCGAAGACAACGTCCGCACGCCGTCCGGGATCTCGTACGTGCTCGAGAACCGCGACGTCTTGAAGCGCTCGTTCCCGCGGCTGTTCGAGGGCTACGAACCGCGCCCGGTCGACGACTACCCGCGCCGCCTTCGCGACGCGCTGCTGGCCTCCGCGCCGGTGCAGGCGGCCGATCCCGTCATCGCGTTGCTCACGCCGGGGATCCACAACAGCGCCTACTTCGAGCACACGCTGCTCGCGCGCCGGATGGGCGTCGAGCTGGTCGAAGGCAACGACCTGTTCGTGCGCGACAACATGGTCTATACGAAGACGACACGCGGCCCGCAGCGGATCGACGTCCTCTACCGGCGCGTCGACGACGACTTCATCGACCCGCTCTACTTCCGCCCCGACTCCTCGCTCGGCGTCGCCGGGCTGTTCGACGCCTATCGCGCCGGCAACGTCACGCTCGCCAACGCGATCGGCACCGGCGTCGCCGACGATAAAGCGGTCTACCCGTACGTCCCGGCGATGATCCGCTACTACCTGGGCGAAGAGCCGGTGCTCGACAACGTGCTGACCTTCGACTGTTCCGACGCCGCGGAGCGCCAGCACGTCCTGAGCCGGCTCGAGGCGCTGGTCGTGAAGCGTACGTCCGCGTCGGGCGGCTACGGGATGTTGATCGGGCCGACGAGCACGCACGCGGAGCGCGCGGAGTTCGGCGACGCGATCCGCGCGCAGCCGCGCGACTTCATCGCGCAGCCGGTGATCATGCTCTCCTCGCATCCGACCGTCGTCGAAGCGGGGCTCGCGCCCCGGCACGTCGACCTGCGGCCGTTCGCGCTCCTCGCGGGAAACCGCGTCGACGTTCCGCCGGCGGCGCTGACGCGCGTCGCGCTGGTCGAGGGCTCGCTGGTCGTGAACTCCTCGCAAGGCGGGGGCTCAAAAGACACCTGGGTGCTGGCGGAATAATGCTGAGCCGCGTCGCCGAGTCGCTCTATTGGACCGCGCGCAACGTCGAGCGTGCGGAAGATCTCGCACGCCTGATCGACGTCACCGCGACGCGCTCGGTCGACCGCGCGGTCGATGCCGAACGCCGCTGGCGCGCGGCGTACGCCGTCGCCGGGATCGCGCCGCCGGACGAGGGCGAGATCGATCGCAACGCGGCGATCGAACGGATCGTCTTCGGCAGCGAGACGCTGCTCTCGATCACCGCCTGCGTGCGGATCGCGCGGCGCAACGCGATCGGCGTCCGCGCCGAGCTGACGACCGAGATCTGGGAGTGCATCAACGGGCTGTACCTGTTCGTCGAGGCCCACTCGCCGCGCGCGATCGGGCCCGACGGTGCGTCGTCGTTCCTGCACGCCATCCGCGAGAGCGCGCAGGCGTTCGGCGGGATCTGCGATGCGACGCTGGCGCGCGAGGACGCCTGGATGTTCCTGCGCATCGGGCGCTATCTCGAGCGCGCGGCGATGACGGCCCGCGTCCTGCGCGCGATGGAGCCCGACGCCGGGCCGCACGTCTGGCAGCTGGTCCTCGAAGCGTGCTGCGCGAGCGAGCCGTACGCCCGCGCGCGCCAGCAGTCGTTCGATCCGGTCGAAGCGCTCGCGTTCCTCGCGCTCAGCAGCAGCTTCCCGCGCTCGCTGCGCTTCTGCCTGCACGAAGTCGACCACGCGCTGCACCGGCTCTCGGGCGCCCCCGTCGGGACGTTCGCGACCGCCGCCGAACGCACGTCCGGACGGATCTGCTCGTCGCTCGACTACGACGGCGCCGCCGACCTCGCGCGCGAGGGTACGGCGAACGTCGCGGAGCGGATCACCGCCTCGGTCGACGAGCTCGGTTCGGCGATCACCTCCGCCTACTTCCCGCGCGTCCCGGTCGGCTGATGCGGTTCACGATCGCGCACCGCACGCGCTACCGCTATCCGGTTCCCGTGCACGAGAGCCACACCATCGTGCACCTCCAGCCGCGCAGCGACACCTCGCAGTACTGCACGAAGTACGAGCTGACCGTCGCGCCGCGCGTGCGCGTCTTCTCCTACGGCGACCGCTTCGGCAACGACGTCCAGCACTTCGCGGTGCTGCCCGAGCACGACATGCTCGAGATCATCGCGCGCTCGCAGGTCGTCACGGCACGCGGGGCCGCGCGTGCGCCGGCGCCGACGCGGCGCAGCCTCGTCGACGACGATCCCCTGCGCGACGAACTCTGGGACTTCTTGCACGAGAGCCGCTACGTGCGCTACGGCGAGGGGTTCGAGGCGTTCGCGGCGCCGCTCGGCATCCCCGGCCCGGACGACGACGTCGTCGAGTGGTTCCGGACCGCCTCGAAGGCGATCAACCGCGAGTTCGTCTACGAGACCGGCCAGACGGACGTGCACGCGCGGGTCGAAGAGTCGATCGCGCTGCGGCGCGGCGTGTGTCAGGACTTTGCGCACGTCCTCATCGCGCTGTGCCGGCGCGCCGGGATCCCGGCCCGCTACGTCAGCGGCTACATCCATTCCGCCGGCGGCGGTGAGACGCTCGGTGCCGAGGCGTCGCACGCTTGGGCGGAGGCGTATCTGGGCCCCCGCGGCTGGGTCGGGATCGACCCGACCAACGACACGTGGATCGGCGACCATTTCGTGCGCATCGCGACCGGGCGCGACTACCGCGACGTCAGCCCCGTGCGCGGCGTCTACGTCGGCGCCTCGTCGAGCTCGATGTCGGTCGACGTCTTCGTCGAAGCGCTCTCCCCGGTGCAGCAGCAGCGGGAGCAGCAGATGCTCGAGCAGCAAGAGCAGCAGCAACAATGATGCAGATCGTTTCGCCCCTCGCACTGCGGGTCGGCTGCGAGTTCGTCCACGAAGCCGGCACCGCCACCCCGGCGGTCATCCTGGTTCGGGCCGAAGAGCGCGAGCACCAGGTGATGTCCGAGAACTGGTCGGTCGACCCGCCGACGCCGCATCACGACTATCGCGACCTCTACGGCAACGCGTGCCGCCGGCTCACCTTCGCCCCCGGGAAAACGACGCTGCGGTACGATGCCGTCGTCCACGTCCCGCCGGGTCCGGCCGACACCGACTGGTTCGCGCGCGAGGTCCCGGTGGCCGACCTGCCCGACGACACGCTCTTGTACACGCTGCCCAGCCGCCTCTGCCTGTCGGACCGGCTCTCCGACCGGGCGTGGCAACTCTTCGGCCACCTGCAACCCGGCTGGAGCCGAGTTCAGGCGATCTGTGACTGGGTCTATGGGAACATCCGCTTCGCCTACGGGACCAGCCTTCCGCAGACGACCTCCGCCGACGTCGTCGACTCCGGCACCGGCGTCTGCCGCGACTTCGCGCAAGTCGCGATCAGCTTCTGCCGCGCCCTCAACATCCCGGCACGTTACGCCTTCGGGTACCTGCCGGATATCGGCATCCCGCTGACCGACGCCCCGATGGACTTCTGCGCCTGGTTCGAGGCCTATCTGGGCGACCGCTGGTACACCTTCGACCCCCGCAACAATCAGCGCCGGATCGGCCACGTGACCATCGCGCGCGGTCGCGACGCGCTCGACGTCGCGATGGTGACGACCTACGGCGACGTGCGGCTGGAGACGATGACGGTTTGGGCCGATCGGAATGATTGATGGTGGATCGATGAGCAGCGAGCGCCTCGTCGGCGCGTCGTACGTGCTGCACCAGCAGTTCCGCTACGAGTACCCGGGGCCGATCGAGCACCTGCGGCACCGACTGGTCGTCGCGCCCCCGGCAGTCTACGGCGACCAGCGGCGCGTCGGCCATGAGTTGCGGGTGAGCCCGGATCTGCCCGTGGAGTGGCACGAAGACGCCTTCGGCAACATCGTCGTGACGATCGAAGCGGAACGCGTCGAGCGCGAGATCCAGCTGGACTACCAGGCGACGATCCGCCGCGGTGACGGGCCCTGGCCGCACCTCGAACCGACCTGGTTCGACGACCCGCGTTTCCGTCGGCCGTCGGCGCTGACGCAGCCCAGCCTCGCGCTGCGCGCCATCGCGGAGCGACTGATGGCAGAAGACGACGGCGCCGGCAAGCTCGCCGCGCATATCAACGCGTTCGTCGCGCAGCACATGCGGTACGTGCCGGACGCGACGACGGTCGAGACGACCGCAGCCGAGGCCTTCGCCCAAGGGACGGGAGTCTGCCAAGACTTCGCGCACGTGATGATCGCGCTGTGCCGGTCGTGCGGGATTCCGGCGCGCTATGTTTCCGGCCACCTGCTCGGCGAAGGCGGGACGCACGCGTGGCTCGAGGTGATCGAGCCGGCGCCGGGCACGGGGATCGCAGCGGTCACCGCCTACGACCCGACGCACGAGCGCCATACGAACTTGGACTACGTCTTCGTCGCGGCCGGCCGCGACTACGCCGACGTCGCGCCGACCTCCGGCCGTTTCGTCGCACCGTATCGCGGACGCTTCACCACCCACCGGCGCGTCGAGGTCCTCGACCGAAAGTTCGCAGCGGCGTAGCGGACTTTTGGGGTTGACACCCCGGCGTATGATCTATACGGACATCCTCGTTAGGCGAGGCGTCCGCGCGAACACAGGCTGCTGCCCGGAAAGGTCGAGAGACCCCAATGGGTCACCAGGCCCCGCCGAATCAAGGCGGGATCTAACGCAGCTGAGACGGGAGACCGTCTCTACGGCGCGCGGTGCCGAACCCCCGACGTTGAGGAGTACGGAGGACCTTCGGTTCCCCAATGCTGTTCGGCCGTCGAGATCGCGAGCGATCCGGTGGCTTTTTTGATTTCGGCCAGCGAGCCACGAGAGAGGAGGTGAGGTTCAGCGATGGACGGCGGCAGTAGTAGCACCGGCAAACCACCGCCCGAGTTCGGGCGGCAACCATGCACGCGCGTCGTCCATATCGACGCGCCCCCAACCACGGAGTAGCGTCATGCTGAACCTCCTTCTTCCCGCGCGCCCGCGCGACGAACTGCGCGCGAGCGCAGGCGACATCACCGGCGCGCTCGGCACGATTCGCGACGGCGACGTCGCACCGCGCGCGTCGTGGCGCTCGCGCATCCTGACGTTCCTCGCGATCCTCGGTCCCGGCCTGATCGTGATGGTCGGCGACAACGACGCGGGCGCGTTCGGCACGTACACGCAGGCCGCCCAGAACTACGGCACGAGCCTGCTGTGGACGCTACTGTTGCTGGTGCCGGTCTTGTACGTCAACCAAGAGATGGTGCTGCGGCTCGGCGTCGTCACCGGGGTGGGGCACGCGCGGCTGATCCTCGCGCGCTTCGGCGCGTTCTGGGGCGCCTTCAGCGTGATCGACCTGTTCGTGCTCAACGCGCTCACCATCGTCACCGAGTTCATCGGGATCACGCTCGGGCTCGACTACTTCGGCCTGCCGAAACCGGCCGGCGTCGCGGTCGCGGCCGCGCTCGTGCTGATCGGCGCCGGCACCGGCAGCTTCCGCCGCTTCGAGCGGTTCTCGCTCGTCCTCTGCGCGGGGAGCCTGCTGCTCGTGCCGGTGCTGGTCGCGGTCCACGCCCCGTTCGGGCAGTCGGTTCACGATCTGTTCGTGCCGGGTCTGCCGCACGGCGCCGAGCTGTCGACCGTGATGCTGCTGATCATCGCCATCGTCGGGACAACGATCGCGCCGTGGCAGCTCTTCTTTCAGCAGAGCTATGTGATCGACAAGCGGATCACGACCCGCTTTCTGAACTACGAGCGCTGGGATCTGGTTCTCGGCATCGTGTTCGTGATGGTCGGCGCCTTCGCGATGATGTCGTTCACCACGGCTGCCTTCGCCGGCCGGCCGGAGTACGGCAACTTTCAGGATGCCGGCGCGGTCGCGGCCGGGATCGCGAAGTACGCCGGGCGCCTTCCAGGCACGCTGTTCGCGATCGCGCTGATCGACGCCAGCATCATCGGCGCGGCTGCGGTCTCGCTCTCGACGGCGTACGCCGTCGGCGACGTTCTGCGCTTTCGTCACTCGCTGCATCGTGACGTGACGACCGCCCCGGTGTTCTATCTGATCTACGGCGGCCTCATCGTCGTCGCGGCGGCGCTGGTCGTCATCCCCGGAACGCCGCTCGGCCTGCTCACGAACGCGGTGCAGACGCTGGCGGGCGTGCTGCTGCCGAGCGCGACGGTGTTCTTGCTGCTGCTCTCGAACGACCGTGCCGTGCTCGGCCCGTGGGCCAACACGCGGCGCACGAATGTCTTCACCGGGATCGTGATCGCGGTCCTCGTGATGCTCTCGATCGTCCTCACCGCGTCGGTGCTGTTCCCGTCGATCACCGGGATGCAGATCCTCGCGATCCTGGTCGCCGGAACGATCCTCGCCGCGGCATCCGGCGTGTGGATGGCGGTCACCGGGACCGGCCGGCTGCACGCGGCGCGCACGGGCACGCGCGCGCTCGCCGCGACACCTGGCAGATGCCCGCGCTCGAAGATCTTCCGCCGGCGCAGATGAGCCCGCTGAGCCGCCTCTGGCTGATCGTGCTGCGCGCGTACCTTATCCTCGCCGCAGGGCTCGTGATCGTGCGCGTCGTTCAGCTCGCGCTGCACCGGGGATAGGGGGCTGCGATGACGCTCCTCGCGGGCGGCGTCATCTTCCGCGAAGGGCTCAGCGTGCGCGGTCTGAACACCGCCGCGACGCTGTGGGCCACCGCGGCGGTCGGAACGCTGGCCGGATTCGGGTTCCTCATGCAAGCCGGTGTCGGCGCGCTCGCGATCATGGCCGCGAACGTGCTGCTGCGCCCGGTCGTGCAGCGCATCAACCGCCGGCCGATCGAGCGCGGCGTCAGCGCGGTGAGTTGGAAGGTCGTGCCGACGGATGCCGAGGAGCAGACGATGCTCCCGGAAGCGTAACATGCCTCGCCTTCATC
>CALEOJ010000231.1 GCA_937910425.1 uncultured candidate division WPS-2 bacterium | reverse complement strand
GACCGCGTGGCCGCGGTCCGTGAAGTAGCGGTAGAAGGTCCCGTACGCGACCCCGGCCTCGCGGGCGATCGACCCCGCGGAGAGCGACTCGGCGTCGCCGTTCGCGAGCAGCCGGGCCACGGCGTCGAGGAGCCGGTCGCGCGAGCTGGGCTTGGCGGGGCGCTCGGGGAGACCGGCGTCGGCAGGGTCGACCCGGCCCAGGTAGGTCCAGCGCCCGCGGACGCGGCGGGTCTCGGGGTCGCGGAAGCTTTCGACCCGATAGCGGTAAGCGCGTCCGCTGACGCGCTTGATCACTTCGTAGGCCAACCTCCCCTCGCTTTCTGGGAATTTCATTAGACAAGGGGTCAAAGCTTGCTTGCGTCCCCCGGCTCGGTTTCCTGAGACTTTACCGAACGCCCCGGCAGGACACAGAAAGGGAGGGCTGCTCGCTTTGCCTACCGAGCGGGATCGGATCGCTCGAAACGGGTACTGAAAGGCTTCGTGGAGCGCTTCTCCGCCGGGAGCCGCTCGTGACGTCGGACGGGTGGACGCTGAGGGCCGACAGCCGCGGGTTCACCTTTCGCATCGCCGATGCGTCGCTCGCGAACAACGCGCGCGCGATCTTCCAGCGCTATCTGGCGGCGCAAGTCGACGCGAACTCCGACATCTGCGGCGCGGAGCTGATCTTCGGTGAGCTGCTCGGCAACGTGGCGCGCCACGCGCCGGGCTCGATCGACGTGCGGCTGCGCTGGAACGGTCCGGTTGCGATCCTCGAGGTCGCCGACGAAGGCCCGGGCTACTCGGTCGACGACCTCCACCTCCCGGGCGACTACGCCGAGTCGCGCCGGGGCTTGTTTCTGGTATCGTCCTTCGGCCGCGAGCTCGCGGTGCGGTGCGAGGGCGGGCGCACCACGACGACGGTAACACTCCCGGTTCTGCGGCGCTCGCGCGGGCTACACGGGAGCGCATGACAGACGAGCGGCGGCGCCGGGACGAGCAGCGTCTTCATCGCGCGCAAGAAATCGCCCACGCCCTGCGCGAGCGGCAGGCTGAGCTGCAGCTGGAAATTGCTCGAGCGATCGCCTGGCCGGCCCCCGACGACGTCTGCTGAACGACCGACACGCCGAAGCAGTCCTGAGGACGACAAGGTCGTCGGCGTCGATCGCGAAGCACCGCTGAGTGGGAGCAACGGCGGAACGTGTCTGTTTCGTCCACGTCGGCACGCACAAGACCGGCTCGACGGCGCTGCAGATGTTCCTCGACGAGCACGCCGGCGAGCTCGACCGGGCCGGGTTCTATTACGCGCGCAGCGGACGGGGCGTGGACGGGCTGCATTTCGTGCACAAGGGTCTGGCGGCCGACATGCGCCGCTTCGAGGGGACCGACGGGACGGTGACGGCCGTCGCGCGCGACATCGGAGCGTCGGGTGCGCCGTGGGCCTGCATAAGCACCGAAGGTCTGCACCCGCTCCATGCGCGGACCGAACGGTTGATACTGCTGCGTGAGGCGCTGGCCGATGCCGGCTACCGCATGCGTTTGCTGATCTATCTTCGGCCGCAGAGCGACTACCTCGAATCGCTGTACTCGCTGTTCGTGCACGTCGGGATCGCGATCGCGTTCCCGAAGTTCCTGCGCAGCGCGCTGCGCGACGGGTTCGTGTCGTGGAAGCGCCAGATCTTTCGCTTCGCCTACAGCCGGCTGCTCGACGGATTCCTCGACGTCGTCCCGGCCGCCGACGTCATCGTGCGGGCCTATGCGCCGAGCGGGTCGCCGGATTGGATCGCCCGCGACTTCTTGGCCCAGATCGACCCGGACCTGCCTGATCGGCTGGGCGACGAAGCGTTCGCGGCGGCGCACACGATCAACACGCGCGTCTCCGTGCGGACCGTCGTCGAATGGCTGTTCCTCAATGTGGCGGCGGACCGCGGCGCGAACGCGCCCGCATTGGCGCCGCCGCCGATGCCGGACGTCGCGTTCCGACCGCTCGGCCTCGTCGACCTCGCGCACGTGCAGCTGCGCTTCGCCGGCGACAACGCGCTGCTCGCGCGCAGGTGGGGCGTGCGGATCCCAACGGTGTCGCGCGAGCGGCGCGCGCTGGCGCCCCGTCCGACGAACGAGCGGCGGGCGGCGCGACGCGCGCTGCACGCGGTAGACCGCATCATCACTCGCGCACGATTCGCCGACGGCGGCGGGCACGCATCGCTACCATACCGAGGTCGTCTCGATGTTCCGTGAAAAGTTCACCGATGGCCCCGCGCTGACGTCGGCCCGGGACGGTCGCCGCGACCTTGTTCACAAAGGATGCGAGAATTCACATCACGCTGCGTCTTGATCCGAACGTATATCGCCCACCCAGGTCGACGAGCGGTTTCACCACGACGACATCACGGAGCCGTCCGACCGCGTCGAGCACCTCGCCCACGATGGCGGCCAAGCGACGCGGTTTCACGTCCTGGGCCTCGGCGGTCGCGCGTATCGCGTCAGGCCCGATATCGGCGACCCGTCCGTTGACCGCGAGATAGTGCTCGCCGTTGGGGCCGGACGAATAGGTCAGATCCTAGGCCGGCGCAAGACGATGGCGGCGTACCGCCGCGCGGGCACGCCGGCGATCGCCTGGCCGGCCCCCGACGACGTCTGCTGAACTCTCAGCGTTTGCGTTTGGTCGAGTCCAGCCTGCGCGCCACGCCTTCGAAGAAGAGGATGATCAGTACCGCCGAGACGATGCCGATGAGGGCGTCGGGCAAGAAGTCCATGACGTCGAATCGTCGCGTGTCAGAGATAGTAGCTCGCGCCGAGAGCGACATAATGATACTTGCCGGTCGACACGGTGGGTGAGATCCCGACTGATGCGTCGAGCTGCAGCCGCTGCCCGAGGTCGCGATTGACGCCGAAGATGTACTGCGTGCGCGTCGGCGTTCCGGGACCGGCTCCTTGCGAGAACTGAGCGATCTCGCCGAACAGGCTGGTGCGGTTCGGAAGCGATGCGCTCACAACGATCGATGGAAAGAACGACGTCCAGCGTGCGGTGCCGTTGGTCAATGACGCCTGCTGTGCGGCAGCGGCGATCGAGAACACGGGACTGAGCGTGTAGGCTGCTTGCAGCGCGTACGTCGTTTGGGAGCCGCCCGCTGAGAAACCGTTCAAGCCGGTCGGCGCCGTGACGAAGATCTGCCCGCCGTAGTTGAATTTCGGCGTATACCCGAAGACGTATTTGAGCCCGGCGCCGACATCGGTGGTCCCCGTCGTGAGGCCGCCTGCGTTCGTACGCACCAGTGACGGCGGTGCTACGTCGACCTCGAGCGCCGGGATGGCCGTTCCGACGCGAATGAGGCTCTGCGGATACGCGATGGTGTTCCCGCCGCCGCTCGCCGTCGTATTCTGATAGCCCGTCTCGATCAGCACGTGGTTCGGGCGCACCGTGCAGACCGAGTTCGTCACGGTCGGTCGCGTGACGATCGCCGAGAGCGAGGTGCAAGGATCGTTGTTGCCGAGCGCCGGAAAGTACGGAGACGGAGCCGGTGTCGGTGAGGGTGACGGTGACGGTGACGCGGCGGGCGTCGCTTGCGCGAGCGCGGTGGCGGGGGCGAGAACGAGGGCGAGGGCTGCGACCAGGGGGCGGATCACTTCGAGGAGGCTCCTT
>CALEOJ010000230.1 GCA_937910425.1 uncultured candidate division WPS-2 bacterium | reverse complement strand
GGCGAGATACTCGTCGTACGAGTTGACCTGCACCTCCATCCCGACGACGGCGCGAATCCCCGGCCGCTCGTGGTGCACCAGGTGGCGCGAGAGCAGATCGGGCGACGCGATGATGTCGGAGTCGGTGAACAACACGATCCCGCCGTTCGACGCCGCGATCCCCGCGTTGCGCGCCGAGGCGCGGCCGGTGTACGGTCCGGGCAGGTGGCGCACGAACGGATTCTCTTTCGACACCCCGGCGAGGTACTCGGCGGTTCCGTCGGTCGAGTTCGAGTCCGCCACGACGACCTCGAACTCGCCGCGGCGCAGATCCTGCGCGAGCAGCGAGGGGATGACGTGGCGGAGCGTGTCAATACGGTTGTACGTCGGAACGACGACGGAGATGCGTGGGCTAGTCATCCTGAGGTTGGCTTCTGTCATCCTGAGCGGCGTATGAGCGATGCGGCGGCGGCGACGATCTCGGCGCGCGACGCGCGCAGCGAGTTCTCGGATTCGTCCGGCGGTTTGCGCAGGATCGCGTTCGGCACGCGGTACGGCGACCATTCCTGCGAGGCGAGCCGAAACCACTTGCCCTCGAACAGGACGGCCGTCGGCACTCGCACCGCGCTTGCGACATGCGTCGCACCGGTGTCGATGGTGACGACGCAGGAAGCCCGCTCGAAGACAGCCGCCCAGACGTGGAACGGCAGGCCGCCGAGCACCGCGTCCGCGACCCCGGCTCGCTCGACCTCCTCGCCGAGCTCGCACGCATCCTCGCCGTAGGTCGCGATCAGCGGGCGGCCGAGCCCACGCAGGTCGCGGAAGAGCTGGAGACAGCTGGCCCGGGTCGAGCCGTGCTCGGTCCAGCGGCGTCCCAGTTGGATCACGATCGGGTCGGGCGGCAGATGCGCCACCGCGGCGCGATCCGCATCGGTGACCGGCAGCACGAGCTCGTGGGCGAGCGTCCGCGCGCCCGCCGCCACGGCCACCGCCAGGACTTGGTCGACCTCGTGCGCCACCACCCGGTCCGGCCGGCGTTCGGCCACGGTGGGGTCGGCCGCACTGAGCACGACGTCGGTGAGCATCGTGCGCAGGATGAGCCGCGCAATGTACCGCGTCTCATAGGTGTAGCCCACCCGCATCGGTGCGCGCGTCGCCGCGATGATGCGGTGGTCGACATCGCGCGGCGCGAGCGCGATCGCAAGATCGACGCCGCGGAACTGCGCGCCGAACACGCTGGGCTTCGCGTCGTCCGGCAGTATCGCCAGCGCGTCGACGTCGGGCGAACGCTCGACCACGACCGAGTTGTAGCGGCTGCACGCCAGCGTCACGTGGGCGTCCGGGAACGAACGCCGCACCGACGCGATCGCGGGCGTCGAGAGGATCAGATCGCCGACCCTGTCCGTCCGCGACAGCAGGATCCGCATTAGCTTCGCTTTGCGCGGTCGAGCTCGTCGTAGTAGGCGGCGCTGGCGAGAAGCTGCGCGGCGCCGAGCTTCGCGAGGGAGAGCTTCTCGTCGTCCGCCCCGGCCGTGCCGACGGCGCGCTCGAGCCGCGCAACGAGCCCACTCCTGCGCAGCGCGTCGCCCAGCAAGCGCTGCGGCGCGGTGTCGCCGACGGCGAGCGCGACGCGCCAGTTCGGGTGCAGCCGCTCGAGCCGTACCGCGGTGCGCGCCTGCGCGCGAGCCTGCCGCAGCATCCCCTCGACGTTCTTCGCTTTCGGCCGCGGCTTGTAGTGGAAGACGACGGCCAGGCGGTTGAAGACCGCTTTCGTCCCGATCGCGCGCAGCCGCAGGCCGAGCTCGATGTCCTCCCAGCCGTACTCGCTGAACGATTCGTCGAAGCGCCCACCCACCGCGTCGAGCCGCGTGCGGCGCACCGACACGTTCGTCGTCCAGAACCAGTTCGCGCTGTAATCCTTCGGGGTCCACACCGGAACCGGCAGCGTATCGAAGGACGCGGTGTTGATCGCGGCACCGCGCACGACGACGTCGCCGTGGCGCGCGTCTGACCGCAGGTGCTCGGCGGCGAACACCGGCGTCGGCAGCACGTCGTCGTCGATGAACGCGATGCGCTCGCCGGTGCAGCGTGCGATCCCCGCGTTCCGCGCTTTCGCGAGCCCGCCGTTCGGCTGGTTCACGACGGTGAAGGCGCAGGTCGCGATCCGGCGCGCACGTTCGATCACCGCCGGCGTCTCGTCTTGCGAACCGTCGTTCACCAGCACGACCTCGTACTGGTCGGGCGCGAGCGTCTGATCGAAGCACGCCTCGAGCACGCGCTCCAGAAGCTGCGCGCGATTGTAGGTGCAGAGCTGAATCGAGAACTTCATTCTAACGGCGCTCCGCGTTCGGCGGTGGCGACGAGCAGTCCGTCGAGCGCCGCCAGGATCGCCCCTTCGTTCAGTTCGCGCACGCAAGCGAAGTCGGGGCAGGTCTCCTTGCGATGACCGGGAGGGCACGGATAGGTGGGCCGGACAACCGCAACGTGCGGTCCCTTCGGCGCCCAACGGTCCGGTTGGTCCGACTGCAGCGCGAAGATGCCGACCGTCGGCGCGCCGACCGCGGCGGCGACGTGCATCGGCCCCGAATCCATCGCGATCACGGCTCGCGAGCGCTCGGCGAGCGCGGCAAAGCCCCCGATCGACGTCGCACCCGCCAGGGAGATCGTGCCCGGTCCGGCGCCCTCGGCGATCGCGTGGGCGATCGGTGCGTCGTCGGGCGCACCGGTCACGAACAGCGGGATTCCATCGCGCGCGTGGAGCCGCTTCGCCAGCGCGACGAACCCTGCGACGGGCCAGCGCGCGCGCTGCGCGGAGAGTCCGCGGGTCGGATGCAGCAGGTAGTACGGTCCGGCGGCATCATGGACGCGCAGTAACGCCTCGGCCGCGCGGCGCTCGTCGTCGCGCACCGCGAAGGCGGGGGTCGCATCCGGCGTGTCGCACCCGATCGCACGAGCGTAGTCGAGCAGGATCTGCGTCCAGTGGGTGGTGCGGTCGCCGGCTTCGCTCCGCACGACGATGCGGTCGGTGAACAGAACGGAATAGAGGCGCCGCGCCTGGCCGACGCGCACCGGGATGCGCGCGAGCCAGGGCAGTAGCGCGGTACGCAGCGTCGCCCAGGTGACGACCGCCGCAGCGTAGCGCCCCGGCAGCGCGGACCCCAGCGGGATCGTGCGGTCGATCGCCGGGATGTGCGCGGCGAGGTCGGCGTGAGCCTCGAGCACGACGGCATCGACCGCATCGTACCGGGTCCGCAGCGCCCGCGCGACCACGCCCGCCAGGAGCGTGTCGCCGATCCCGCCGCCGGCCGCGACGAGCAACGCGCGCTCAGAATCCATCGAGCACCGATTCGATGAAGCGGCTGTTCGGACCGCCGTCCACCTCCGAGGCGCGAAACGCGCGGTACCTCGACGCCCAAGGGCGCCAGCGCCGCACCTGCGCCTCGAAGTGTGCGTCCGGGAAGATATCGACGACGTTCTGACACATCATTCCGGCGACGTGTGCCGCACCGGTATCGACGGTCACGACGGTACCGCCGCGCTTCATCGCCTCGACCCAAGCGCGCGTGCTGGGGAACGTCCGCGGTTCGACGCCGGTCAGCTCGCGAACCGCCGCAGCCTCGTCCGGTGCGGCGAAGAACTTCGCGTACGGCGCGAGCCGCGCGAAGACGGCGCGCTGCGTTTCGGCCGCGACGCCGGTCGCCAGCCACTTCGGACCGGTCTGAACGATGATGTTCGTCAGCTCGCCGATCGGCTCGGGTTCGTCGACGTTCGGCTCAGCGACCAGCTCGGCGCGCAGTCGAAACCAGTCCGACGGCGGCTTCGCGCTCCCGACGAGGCCCGCACCAAGCCGGTACAGCACCTCGACCTCGTGCGCGTCTTCACCGCCCACCCGCTGCGAGCGGCTGACCGTCCGCGTCGTCTTCGAACGCACCCAGAGGTTCTTCAGCGGACGCACCGAGCTGGTGGTGAAGCCGACGCGCTGCGGAATCAGAGCCGCCAGCGCGTACGCTTCGGGCTCCTCGCTGGCGATCAGGGCGACGTCGTAGCGCCGCGCCGCGATCTCGGCGCGCGCGCGGGCGGTGCTCGCCGGCGTCGAACCGTGCGCGGGCCACGGGATCCGTTCGAGCACGTGCTCCGCGAAGATCGCGTTCGGAGCGAACAGGCCCGCGTTGCGCGTCGTCAGCGCGACCCCCACGTCGTGGCCCGCATCGCGCAGCGCGGCGATCAGCGGGACGCAGACGGCCGCGTCGCCGAGCCCGTCGAGCCGCACGAGCAGAACGCGCATGGCTATGCGCGGCGGCGCAGCTGCCGCTCGAGCTCTTCGGTATAGACGCTGTCGAGCAACGCGCCGCGCGCGAGCTGCGCCAGCGCGAGCGGGACGTGCGGCGAGCTCGCGATTCCGGCGAACAGCGGCTGCGCGAAGCCGGGCACGAGGACGCGCGCGCGGGCGAGGTTGAGGCCGTACGCGCCGGTCGCGAGCTTCACCCGCAACGTCGGCATCTTGCCGACGAAGCGCGCCGCCATGCGCGCCTTCTCGATCGCTTTGCCGAGCGCGTCTTCGAGTGACTCTGGGGTCGGCGGTTTGATGTGCCAGAGATACGCGTCCCAGGCGAACGCGCGGCGCACGCCGTGCGCGCGCAACCGCGCGCCGAGCTCGGTGTCCTCCCAGCCGTAGAGGTCGAAGTTTTCGTCGAAGCCGCCGACCGCACGCAGCGAGGCGGTGCGGACCGAGACGTTGCAGGTGACGAAAAAGGCGCGCGAGACGTTCGCCGCCGTCGGCACGGGATGCTGCGCCGCATCGGGGACGTTGACGATCGGTCCCGAGACCGCCAGCGGGAAGATCTCGGCCTCGTGCGCCGCGGCGTGCGCAGCCAGAAAATGCGGCGGCGTCACGACGTCGTCGTCGACGAACGCGATCACGTCGCCGCTCGCGCGGGCGATCCCGGCGTTGCGCGCCTTGCCGCGGTTGGGCTCGCGCACGAACGTGTACGTCGCCCGGTGCCTGCGCGCGACCTCGGGTGTTGCGTCGGACGATCCGTTGTCGACCACGACCAGCTCGAACTCCGGCGCCGACTCTTGCGCGCGCAGCGACGCCAGCGCCCCGTCGAGGAGCGCCGCTCGGTCCTTCGTCGCGATCACGACGCTAAAATTCACGGGCCTACTGGTTCGAGAAGGAACGCCGCCATCCGTTCCGCGGCGCCGGCGTGGTGCCGGTAGAGGGTGCGCAGCTCCTCGCCGGTCGCGGCGCACCATGCCGCGTCGCGCCAGCGTTCGGCCGCCACGTGCGCGACTTGCGAGGGGAGCAGCGTGCCGGCGATCTCGACGTCCAACGCTTTTCCGGCGTCGATGTTCGGCTGGGCGAAGTGCTCGAAGCGCTTGGCGACCGCCAGAACCGCGGCGCGTTTGATCGGCGCGCCGATCACCGGCAGCTTGCCGACGTACTGCAGCGGCCCGCCGATGACGACCAGCTCCGGCGCGTTGAACGGCGTACAGACGATCGCCGGGATCCCGAGCGGGGCGAGCTCGATCACCTTCGTTCAGATCGGAAGAGCACACGTTTGAACTCCAGTTACGCCAATATCTCGTATGCCGTC
>CALEOJ010000229.1 GCA_937910425.1 uncultured candidate division WPS-2 bacterium | reverse complement strand
GCGATCGTCGTCGGCGCGGCGGGTCTGATCGCGGTCAAGAAGCGCAGCGACCCGCGCCCGACGTCGCCCCGGATGATCGCGCTGGACTACGCGTTCCTGTGGCTGTTGGAGCTCGCCGCGATCACCGGTCTGGCGCTGCTGGCGTTTCGTTCGACCGGCGCCATGGGAGCGCTCTTGGTCCTGCACCTGGGCGCGGTGGCCGGGCTCTTCATCACCGCGCCGTACGGCAAGTTCGTCCACTTCGTCTATCGTTTCATCTCCCTGGTCAAGCACGCGTACGAGCAAACAAACTAGCTCGGCGGACAGACGAGGGCGTGCGTCACGGTGTTCGTGAAACAGCCGAGCGACTGGGGGAATAGCCAGTGCGGCAGCCACAGCGTCACGTCGGGGAATACGATGATCAGCGCGATCACCGTGAAGAAGATCAGGTACAGCGGCAAGCACGCCACCAGCGCGCGCGACCACGCGACCTTCGCCAACGCCGATGCGAGCAAGAGCTGCAGCCCGTACGGCGGCGTGATGTTGCCGAACGCAAGCGTTACGATGATCACCACCCCCATGTGGACCGGCTGGATGTGCCCGAGCTTCACCAGCCCGAGGATCAGCGGCATGAAGATGATGATCGCCGGGATCCCTTCGAGAAAGTCTCCGACGATCACCAGGATCAGCACGATCAAGAACATGATCGCGACGCCGTTGTGCCCGGCGACCTGCTCGATCCAGCCGGCGACGACGTCGGGGCCGCGCAGATAGGCGAGCACCCAGCCGAACGCCGACGCCGACGCGACCGCCATGAGCGGCAGCGCGTAGAGTGCGCCGGCGTGCATGAAGTTCTGCGGCAGCCGCCGCAGATGTCCGCGGCTGTACAGCGGCATCAAGATGACGATCACGTAGAGGATCGCCACCATGCCCGCTTCAACCGGCGTGAACTGACCCGTCAGAATCCCGCCGACGATGATAAACGGGATCAGCAGCGGCAGCGCGGCGCTCTTGAACGTTCGGGCGAGGTCGACGAACGTTGCTCGTCCCTTTCGGATGCCGACCGGCCCGAAGTAGTAGCTGTAGATCATCAGGCCGATCGCAACCAGCACGCCCGGCGTCGCACCGGCCAGGAACAGTCCCGCGATCGACACGTTCCCGACCGAGCCGTAGACCACCGCGAGGATGCTGGGCGGCACCATGTTCGCGATCGTCGACGCCGACGCGATCAGCGCGGCCGTGAACGCGGGATCGTACCCCTCGCGCTTCATCTCGGGCATCAGCACGGTGCTGATCGCGACGACGTCGGCCGTCGACGAGCCGGAGACGCCCGCGAAGAAGAGGCTGAACACGCTCACCACCTGCGCCAGCCCGCTGCGCAGATGGCCGACCAGCGCCTGCGCGAAGCGGATGATGCGCACGGTGATTTCCGCCGAGACCATCAGCTCGCCGACGAGCAGAAAGAACGGCACGGCGAGCAGCGTGAGCGTGTTCACGCCGTTGAAGAGCTGGCCGACGATCGAAGCCAGCGAAAGATGCGTGAACAGCACGACGACGACGAAGACGCTGGCCATCAGCGCGAACGTGACGGGGACGCCTAAATAGCCCAGCGCCACCGCGATCGCCGCCATGACGAGGATCGCGATGCCGGAGTGGGCCGTCACGGCAGGGGCTGGTCCATCGCGGTGCCGGCCGCGATCGTCCGCTCGACGTCGGTGAGCTCGACGCTGTCGAACCCGTTTCTCAGCCCGCAGATCAGCCCTTCGACGACGAAGAGGCCGATCAGGACGCCGGCCACTGGGAGCGCCGCATAGAGCACCGCGATCGGCGTCTCCGAGGGCGTCATGTAGCTGCCGAAGCCGTGCAGGAAGTTGACGTAACCGAAGACCGTCATCACGCCGGCGACGCCGAGCATCACGGTGCGCTTGACCACCTCCGCGATAAGCCGCGGCGCACCGGTCCATTTGTCGCTGATCGCGCCGATGCGGAAGTTGGTGTCGCGGCGAACAGCGACCGCGCCGCCCAGGAAAATCCCCCAGATGAAGAACCCGCTCGAGAACTCTTGCGCCGACGCGAGCGGATGGTGGAGCATGCGAAAGAGCACGTCGGCGAACTCGGCGAGCGTGAAGCCGAACAGGCAGATGCCGCAGGCCGCCATGAGCACGTGCTCGAGCCGGTCGAGTGCACGCCACTTGAGATGGCGCTGCGTCTCGAAGACGATCGCGTCCGGCACGCGATCAGCCCAAGGCGCGAATCTGCTTGAGGATCTGCTCGGCGAACGGTCCGAGCGCGGTGGCTTCCTTGTCGATGATGGGGTGGGCCATGTTCGAAAGACTCTTCTTGTCGACGTTGACATTGACGGTCACGCTGAGCTTCCTCAGCTTGTCGAGGCTGTCACGATCGATCTCGAGCGACTTCGGCACTTCGTAGTGCTGCGCGAACGCAAACGCCTGCTCCACCCAGCGCTGCTGGTTGCGGTCGAGGCTGTTCCAGGTTTTCTCGCTCACCAAGATCACGTTGTTGTTGGCTTCGTGCTGCGTGAGTGAGAGAACGGGCGCCACTTCGTAGTGCTTGTTGGCGAGATACGTCCCGATGCCGTTCTCGGCAATCTCGACGACCCCGGTTTGGAGCGCCGTGTAGACTTGCCCGAACGGCATGTGCGTCGGGAGCGCGCCGTACGCATTCATGAACGCATCCTCGGTCTTGGTCGCCTGAACGCGAACCTTCTTGCCCTTGATGTCGTTGACGCCCGCGATCGGGAACTTCGCGTACATATTGCGCAGTCCGGTCTGCATGATCATGCCGAGTGCGATCGCGCCGGTCGCCGTCGAGCGGAACAGTTTGCGTACCGTGTCGTTGATACCGGGGTCGAGTACCGACTTTTCGAGCAGCTTTTCGTCGGCGTAGAGATATTCGAGCGAGAAGACAGCGATCTGCGGCGCGATCGTCGCCGCGTTGGCCGCGGCGTTGATCGTGAAATCGACGTCGCCGGAGCGTACTTTCTGAGCGGCCTCGGGCTCGCTGCCGAGCTGCGCGCTCGGATATCCTTGAACTTTGAGCGCGCCTTTGCTCAGCTCGCCCAGCTTGTCGCCGAATTTGTCGGCGAAGATCCCGTACGCCGTTTCGCGCGGCTGATCGTAGGCGAAGCTGAGCGTGCGCGGCTCCGCGCCGAGCGCGATCGCAGGAAACGCGAGCCCCGCGGCCGCCGCGGCGCTCGCGCCGACGAAGCTGCGCCGCGTGAGCGAACGATGATCGGTCATGCTACTTGTCCACGCCGCCGAAGCACATGTACTTGATCTCGACCCACTCGTCGATCCCGTACTTGGAACCTTCGCGCCCGATACCGGACTCTTTGATGCCGCCGAACGGGATCGACTCGTTGGCGATCATCGGCGTGTTGATCCCGACCATCCCGCTCTCGATCGCCTCGGCGACGCGCCACGTGCGCCCAACGTCGCGGCTGTAGAAGTACGCCGCCAGCCCGAACGGCGTGTCGTTGGCCATCGCGATCACGTCGGCTTCGGTCTTGAACGACGCGATCGCGGCGACCGGCCCGAACGTCTCCTCGTTGCTCAGTCGCATCGCGGCGGTGACGCCGGTGAGGATCGTCGGCTCGTAGAACGTGCCGCCGAGCTCGTGCGGTTTCCCGCCGAGCACGATCTTCGCGCCGCGCGCGCAGGCGTCTTCGACGTGTTCGACGACCTTTGCGAAGCCTTGCTCTTCGATCAGCGGTCCGAGCGTCACGCCCTCGTCGAAGCCCCGGCCGGCGCGCAGCTTGCGCACGCGCTCGGTGAGCCGCTCGACGAACGCGTCGTGGACGCCGTCCTGCACGAACAGCCGGTTCGGGCTCACGCAGACCTGGCCCGCATTGCGGAATTTCGCGCTCATCGCGCCGGCGACTGCTGCGTCGAGATCGGCGTCGTCGAACACGATGAAGGGCGCGTTACCGCCCAGCTCGAGCGAGACTTTCTTCACCGTCTGCGCGCACTGCGCCATCAGCAGCTTTCCGACCGCGGTCGAGCCGGTGAAACCCAGCTTGCGCACGATCGGGTTCGAGGTCATCTCGCCACCGATCACCGGCGCGTCGTCGGCATCACCGGTCACGACGTTGAACACGCCGGCCGGCATCCCGGCCTCTTCGGCGAGCGCTGCGACGGCCAGCGCGGAGAGCGGCGTCTGCTCGGCGGGCTTGAGCACGAACGTGCAGCCGGCGGCGATCGCGGGCGACGCCTTGCGCACGATCATCGCGTGCGGGAAGTTCCAGGGCGTGATGCCGACGCACACGCCGATCGGCTGCTTTACCACGACCATGCGCCGGTCATTGGCGAGCGTCGGGATCGTGTCGCCGTAGACGCGCTTCGCCTCCTCGGCGTTCCACTCCACGTACGCCGCGCCCATCGCGATCTCGCCGCGCGCCTCGGCGAGCGGTTTCCCCTGCTCGAGCGTCATGATGTGGGCGAGCTCGTCCGTGTGTTCGACGATCAGGTCGAACCAGCGCCGCAGAATCTTCGAGCGTTCCTTCGCCGTCGTCGCACGCCAGCCGGGCAGCGCGGCGTTCGCCGCCTCGATCGCGCGCCGCGTCTCGGCCGCCC
>CALEOJ010000228.1 GCA_937910425.1 uncultured candidate division WPS-2 bacterium | reverse complement strand
GGCACGCAGCTGCGCGATCGGCGCGAGCACCAGCCAGACGTACTTGTACGCAGCCAGATCGATGAAGAAGCCGACCAGCACGAGCGCCACGAGCGCGGCCGCCAGCCCGGTACGCAGATCGGAGAGCGAGTCGTTCCGCGGGACGACGCGCAGCATCAAGAACGTCGAGACGTACGCGAGCACGAACAGCGCCAGGCCGAGGACCCCGAGCTCGACGGCGACGTGGAGCGGCGTGTTGTGCGGCGTGATGACCCAGCCGACCGAGTGCGCCTGATAGACCTTGAAGAAGTTCACGTCGTACGCGTCGACCGAGCCCGACACGCCCCAGCCCTGCAGCGGTCGCTGCAGGAACGCGATCCAGGCGACATGCCACAGCGAGGTGCGGCCGGCGCCCCCGGTCTGAAATGCTTCCAGCATGCGCTGCGCGATCGTCGGCACGATCAGCGGGATGCCGATCAGCACCGGGATGCCGACCGCCAAACCGACGAGCCGGTGGCGCGAGAGCAGGATCACGACGATGACGATCGCGACGCACCCAAGCAGCGTCTCGCGCGAGAGGCTGATCATCACGCCCGCGATCAAGATCCCCAGCGCGAGCAGCGACCCGAAGATCACCGCCGGCCGGCGCGCGGAGAGCAAGCCGACGAACGCGAGTGCGATCGGTGCCAGCAGCGAGTTCGCGAAATGATTCGGGTCGATCTTGCGGTCACCGACGTTGATCATCAAGCGGCCGAAATCGCCGGTCATCTGCGGCGCCTCGTGCAGCAGGTAGATTCCGTACAGGCTGGCGGCGACGCCGCCGGCGACGATGCAGGTGCAGACGACGCGCAGGTCGCGCTCCTCGAGCGGCGCGACGGAGAGCACACCGTAGAGCAGGATCAGCGATCCCAGCGTCTGCACGAACAGCAGCCCGGTCGGAACGTCGGGACTCCACATCACGCTGACCAGGTTCCACAGCAAGAACGCCGTCCAGATCCAGAGCGCCTTGGGCGGCTGCGTGACGCGGCGGGCGACGAACGCGTGCGCGACGATCGCGACGATCGCGACCATCCCGATCAGCTTGGTCAGCGTTCCGCCGCCGCCGATCTTGAGCATGTTGTCGAACGGGACCAGCATGACGTAGAGGCCGTACGGAAACACGTACGGCCAGCGCACCGCCACGACCAGCAGCGCCGGCGACGCCAGCACACCGAGCAGCGCCAGCGCGAGGATGAGGTTCCCGGTGCCGATCTCCACCGCGATCCCGGTGATCATCGACGCGAGCACGGCGCCGCCTAGGACGACCTGCGTCCGCCGGCTGGAGAGATCAGGATGCGGTAACGAAATGGAGCGGATCACGGCGCTTTCCGCCGAGTGTATAGACGTCGAAGCCGGCCGCGGCCCAGCGTTCGGCGGGAAGGAAGGCGCGCGTGTCGATCAGCAGCCGGCGCCGCAGCAGCGGGCCGATCGCCGCCGGATCGAGCTCGGCGAACGCGTCGTGCCCGACCATCAGCACGACCGCGTCGGCATCGCGCAGCGCGTCCTCGAGCGAAGCGGAAAGCATGCCCCGGTAGCGTTCGGCGACCGGATCGAACACGGTCGTGGTGTAGCCGCGCTCGTGCAGGAGCTCTTCGAGACGCTCGGTCGGCGACTCGCGCGTGTCGTCGACGTTCGCTTTGTAGGCCGCGCCGAGGATCGCGATGCGCGCGCCGCTGCGCGGGGCGAGGTACTCCCCGATGCGGCGAACGACCACGTGCGGCATGCGCTCGTTGATGCGGCGCGCCGTCTGGATCAGCTCGGTCACGAACGGGTTCGCGTTCGAGAGGAAGTGCGGATCGACCGGGATGCAGTGGCCGCCGACACCCGGCCCCGGTGAGAGGATGTTCACGCGCGGGTGGTTGTTCGCGAGCGCGATCGCCTCGTGCGCGTCCACGCCCAGCTCTTCGCTGAGCAGCGCGAGCTCGTTGGCGAACGCGATGTTGACGTCGCGATACGTGTTCTCGATGACCTTGACCAGCTCGGCGGTCACCGTGTCGGTGGTGAAGATCGCGCCGCTGGTGAACGTCGCGTACAGCGTGCGCGCGCGCTCGGCATCGCCGGGTTTGCGCCCCCCGATCACGCGCGAGTTCTCGCGCAGCTCCTTCACGATCGCACCGGGGATCACGCGTTCGGGGCAGTGCGCGATCGCGATCGTGTCGGGATCGACGCCGGCGGCGAGCAGGGCCGGCACGACGACGCGGTCCATCGTGCCGGGCGGCACGGTCGACTCGACGATGAGCAGATCGCCGGCGCGCAGCAGCGGCGCGACGGCGCTCGAGGCCGCCTGCACGAACGAGAGATCCGGCTTATGGTCGATCGTCGGCGTCGGCACGCAGACGATGTACGCCTCGGCGTCCGCCGGCAGCGTATCCGAGAGCGTCAGGTGTCCGCCGTTGAGCGCACCGACGACGAGTGCACGGACGGGCTCTTCCTTGACGTGCGGGGCGCCGTTCTCGAGCGACTGCAGCAGGCGCGCGTCGACGTCGTAGCCGACGACCTCGTGTCCCGCGAGGGCCATCATCGCCGCCGTCGGCAGACCGATGTAGCCCAGACCCTGAACGCAAACTTTCATCCTTGACCCCATGCCGCGTCGACCGCCTCCGGAGCGCGCGTCTCCTCGGAGCGAGTGCTACCCATGGCTTGCTCGCTCGTAACGGAAACGGGGTCGGAGATCAGCCGCGCGAGCTCGCGCGCGATCGCGACGACGTCGAATTCGGCGCACACTTTCTCATACGCCGCGCGGGCGAGACGGGCCCGCAGTCCCTGATCGCTCGCGAGTTCGGTCAGCGCGGCGGCGATCGCCTCGACGTCGCCTTGCGCCACGACCCGGCCGCAGCGCTCGTCGACCAGCTCGGTGATGCTCCCGGTCGCGGTCGTGATCACCGGCAGTCCGAGCGCCATCGCCTCCATCAGCGCGACCGGGATCCCTTCCATCAACCCGCCGGGAAGCTCGAGGCTGGTCAGCGCCATCGCGTCGTAGCGGCCGGCGCGGATCTCGTCGAGCAACGCGTCGTGACCGACGTGCCCGCGCAGAACGACGGCATCGCGCAGCGCGAGAAGTTCGATCAGACGCTCCAGCTCGCCGCGCAGCTCCCCATCGCCGGCCAGCGTGCAGCGCACGTCGACACCATTAGCGCGCGCACGCGCAACCGCATGCAGCAGATCCGCATGCCCCTTCTTCACCACCAAATTCGCCGCACACAAAACCGAAAACGCACCAACCCCGATGTCACCCTGAGCACCAACCCCGATGTCACCCTGAGCACCAACCCCGATGTCACCCTGAGCTTGTCGAAGGGTGAAGGGTGGTGCAACGGGCGAAATGTCGACACCGACGTGTAGCACGTGCACGCGCGAGGGGGGAACGCCGGGTGCCGCGGCGAGCAGATCGCGTCGTCCGCGCGCCGAGATCGCGCGCACGAACTGCGCCGAGCGCAGCTTGAGCGCGAGCGCGTTCTCTTCGTAGATATCCCACAGGTGCGCGGTGCTGCTCCACGGGATCCCCGCAACCGCGGCCGCGAGATACGCGACCGTCGCAGGTGTCGAGAGCCAGTACGAATGCACGTGCTCGAAGCCGCCGCGGCGCAGCCGCATCCCGACCGCGAGCCCGAGCGGGATCACGGCGAGGTTCTTCAGTTTCACCAGCGGGCGCTCGCGCGCGAGCAGCAATGCGCCGATCGCGCGCAGACTCGGCGCCGGGCGGGTGACGAGCGCCGTCAGCGCGCCGGCGATCGTCGCCGGCGAGAACAACCCCAGCCGCTGTACGTCGGCGGGCACGTCGCGATAGCCGCTCGTGCGCCCGCGCGGCGAGGTGGGGAAGACCGCGATGCCGCTCAGATGCGGCGCCAGCGCGCGCAGTTCGCGGTCGAGGTAGGCCTCTCGGTTGTCGTACGGATACTTCGCCGCGACGATGGCGACGCGCACGTCAGCCGGGCGCGCTCAGCTCGAGCACGGCGATCCACGCGTACGGCTGGATCGCAGGGACGCTGAGCAGCGCGCGGTCGACCACCGACAGCGCGGCGAGCACCGGCTTGAACAGCGGCGTCTTGCTGAACGGCGCCGCACCGATCGCCATCATGTGGTAGTACCACACGTTCACGTGTGCGAACGCGCGG
>CALEOJ010000227.1 GCA_937910425.1 uncultured candidate division WPS-2 bacterium | reverse complement strand
CCGTACCTGCTCGGGAAAGACGGGGCGAAGGCCGGCGTCGCGACGCTGCAGGCGACGGAGCAGACCGTGAACCTGGTCGCACCGCCCCTCGGCGGCGCGCTGATGGGGATCGTCGGGCCGTTGCCCGCGCTCGTGATCAACGCGGTCACGTATTTGTGCTCGCAGGTCGCGATCGCTTCGGTGCGGACGTTCGGACCCGACGCGACGAGCCGGATTCCGACCCCGCGGGAGATCGCAAGCGACGTCGCGATCGGTTGGCGGGTTCTCATGAGCGACGCGACGATGCGGACGACGTCGCTCTTCAGCATGTGCGGCAACCTGATCGGATCAGTCGGATTCGTCGCGCTGATTCCGTACTTCAAGCGCGCGTTCGGCGCTAGCGACGCAGCGGTCGGGCTCGCGTTCGGCGCGTTCGCGGCCGGCGCCGCGCTCGGTTCGTTCGTTGCAGGACGGACGCATTGGCCGATCGGGCGTGCATTCATTTTGGCGAACCTCATCGACGGCGTCGGATGGTTGCCGCTGCCGTGGGCGCGGTCGATGCCGGTCGCGGTCGCCGGTATCGCGGTCGCGAGCATGTGCGCGGGCTACTACGTCACCACCATCGTGTCGTGGCGGATGCGCATCCTCCCCGAAGAGCTCGTCGGGCGCGTGTTCGGCGTCGTTCGTCTCGTCGCGCTGGTCGGGATCCTCCCCGGATCGCTCGCCGGCGGCTGGCTCGCCGACCACGTCGGCGTCCGCGAGACGATGGCGATCTCGGCGTTTGGCTACATGTTCATCGCAGCGTGCATGGCGACATCGCGCGCCGTGCGGAGCGAAGCGCGATAACGCCCTTCGACAAGCTCAGGGTGACAACGACACGTCGATTTGATCGAAGGTCGTTGCGCTGGGGTGGGTTGTCGTTGCGCCGGGCGGGGTGTCGGCGAGGCGCAGGAGGCGGACGGTTTGCATGCCGGCGGTGCGGGCGGCGTCGAGTTCGGCGTCGACGTCGCTGAGGAAAACGACGTCCGCGGCCGGGAGGCCGATCGACTCGGCGATCGTTGTGTACGACGCTGCGACCCGCTTCGGGCCGGTCGTCGTGTCGAAGTGGCCGCTGAACAGCGCGGAGAGATCGCCGTGCATGCTGTTGCCGAATAGCACCTTCTGCGCTTCGATCGAACCCGACGAGTACACGAAGAGCCGCAGGCCGGCGTCGCTCCAGCGCCGCAGGCCGGCCGCCGCGTCGGGATAGACGTGGCCGCGCAGCCGGTTCTGCGCGAAACCCTCGGCCCAGATCAGGCCCTGTAGCGTCTTGAGCGGCGTCGCCTTGATGTCTTCGCGCAGCCAATGGTGCAGATGCCACAGGATCGTCGCGTCGTCGGTGTCCATGTCTTCACCCGCCAGCATCGCCGCGTCGTACATCGCCTTGGCGACCTCGGGGTCGCCGCGGTGCGCGGCGACGTACGCGTCGAGGTGCTCGTCCGCGTACGGAAAGAGGACGTCGTGCACGAACGCGATCGTGCTCGTCGTCCCCTCGATGTCGACCAGAACCGCGCGAGCGACGATGCCCGGCGGCTTCACTCGTACTTCGGGAACCGCGAGGCGATGTCGTCGCCGGTGAAGTTCGCGACCCAGCCTTCGGGGTTGACGAAGAGCCGGATCGCCGCGAACTCGGGCGCCGGGCCCATGTCGAACCAGTGCGTCGTGTTCGCCGGGACGCCGATCAGGTCGCCGCGCGTGCAGATCGCCTGGTACACCTTGCCGCCGGTGCGCAGGTAGAACGACGCGCTGCCCTCGACGAAAAACCGCACCTCGTCCTCACTGTGCGTGTGCTCCTTCAGGAATTTCTGGCGCAGCGCCGGCACGTTCGGCGTCTCCTTCGTCACGCGGATCACGTCGGCGGTCGTGTAGCCGAAATCGTCCTTCAGGCGCTTGATGTCGCCGGCGTACGCGGCCAGGATCTCGTCCTGCCCGGACGCCGCGGTGAGCGGCGCGCTCGCTCCCCAGCGCTCGAAGGAGATCTTCTCGGCGTTGAGGATGCGCGCGATCTCGGCGCGGTCGGTCGTATCGACGAGCGCTCGCGCGCCGTCCTTCTCGTCGTACACGCGAAGTGTCGAGGTGAGCGTCGCGTTCATCGCAGTCTCCGTTCTTCGAGGTGGCAGGCGAGCAGGAACTCCAGCGCTTCGACGTGCCGGCGCGCCTCCGCTGCCGTCGCGCCCCAGGCGTACAGGCCGTGACCGGCCAGCAGAAACCCCGGCACCGGCGCGTCGCGTCCGAGCCGCATTTCGACGGCGGCGGCGAGCCGCTCGGTGTCCTGATCGTTCGCGAACACCGGGATCTCGACGAGGCTGGCGTGCGTGCGCAGCCCGATCGCCTTGTGCATCTCGAACCCGTCGGTGCATACCGCACCGGCGGCTTCGTCGAGCCGCGAGAGGACGGTTGAGGCGACCGTGTGGACGTGGAAGATCGCCCCGATCGCGGGGTCGGTCCGGTAGCGCGCCAGGTGCAGCGGGGTCTCGGCCGATGTCCCGCCCGGGACCGAGTCGCCGATCGCGACGACGGCGATGTCGTCCGGGCCGATCGCACCCTTGTCGATCCCGCTCCGCGTGACCGCGGCGAACCGCTCGTCGATGCGGCACGAGAAATTGCCCGCCGTCGCGGGGACCCAGCCGCGCGCCGCCGCGAAGCGCCCGAACGCCGCGATCTCCTCGACGATCCCCGAGGGCACGGCCGGCAGCACCACCGTCACTTCACGCCGAACCCCGGCGCATGGCTTCGAGGTTGCAAGCGGCGTGAAGGACGATCGCGTCCGCGACGAACGGGTCCTCGTCTACTCGACCGACGGCACGCTGCCACTCCCCGAGCCCGCCCGGCGGAAGACTCAGCCGGTCGCTCGCGCGATGCCGCCGCTTCCCGAGGATGCCCTTCGACAGGCTCAGGATGGCACGATTCGCGTCGCGCGCGAGAAGCGCCGCAACAGCACGGTCACCCTCGTCCACGGCCTGGCCGCGACCGAGGTGGATGCGGCCGGCAAGGAGCTCAAACGGCTGTGCGGGACGGGCGGCACGGCGAAGAACGGCGTCGTGGAGCTGCAGGGCGATCATCGCGACAAGGTCGTCGTCTACTTCGAGGAGCGCGGCCGGCGCGTCAAGCGCGCCGGCGGCTGATGCCCGACCCCGCCCAGCTGCTCCTCTTCGTCGCGATCGGCGGTCTGCTGGGTGCGCTCGGCGGCCTGTTCGGGATCGGGGGCGGCGTGATCGCGATCCCGGTGCTGGTGATCGCGTTCCACCTCGACCAGCAGCACGCGCAAGGCACCTCGCTCGTGATGGTCGCGCCCACCGTGATGCTCGGCCTGCGCGGCTACGCGCGGCGGGGAAGCCTCGACCGGCGCACGTCGCGGGGCCCGGGCTGCGCTACGGATTCGCCGCTTTCACCAGCGCGCTGGCGCTCTACTTCGCGTACCGCTCGCTGCGCTCGAGCGACCCTACAACGCACGACGCGCCTGCCCGCGCGCGGCTGCCGTGGGGCTGGACGGCGGTGGTCGGCGTGATCGGCGGCATCCTCTCCGGATTGTTCTCGGTCGGCGGAGCATCGTTCGCCGTGCCTGCGCTTTCGCTCGTGTTCGGGTACGCGCAGACCGAGGCGCAGGCGCTCTCGCTCGCGCTCGTCGCACCCGGAACGATCGTCGGCATCATCACCTACGGGCTGCTCGTCGCCGCGTCGATCGGGCTGTTCCTCAAGTGACGACGTCTGAGCCGCGGGTCGTGCTGCGCCCGCTTCGCTCGGACGATGCGGCGGCGATGTTCGCCTACCGCTCCGATCCCGCCGTCGCGCGCTATCAATCGTGGGAGCCGCAGACCGTCGCCGAGCTGCGCGCGTTCATCGAAGACCTCGCGCGCGTCGAACCGTTCTCGCCCGGGACGTGGCACCAGCTCGCGATCGCCAGCGCATCGACCGGCGAGCTGCTCGGCGACTGCGGCGTGCACGTTCCCGCCGCCGAGCCGCGCAGCGCCGAGTTCGGCATCACCCTCGCGAGCGCGGCGCAGGGGCGCGGCTTGGCCGGCGAGGCGCTGCGCGCGCTGCTCGCCATCCTCTTCGACAGGCTCGGTAAGCACCGCGTGTTCTGCTCGGTGGACCCGCGCAACCTCCGTTCGGTCGCGCTCGTGGCGCGGACGGGCTTTCGGCAGGAAGCCCACCACCGCTCGAGCCTGTGGTTCAAAGGCGACTGGGCCGACGACCTCGTTTTCGCGATGCTGCGCAGCGAGTGGAACGCCCGCCGCTCGGATCCCGGGCTCAGCCCGGGATCGTGAAGCTCATCGTGCGGGAACCGGCTTGTCGCAGCGTGGCGTCGTTGGAGGCGTTGCTTTGAACGAGCAGGACCGTCTTGAAGTTGTTCCGGGTCGGAGCGAAGGCAATCTTGAAGTTCAGCTTCTGCAACGGACCGTCCCAGCGGACCGTCATCGTGTTCTGACCGTGATGCACTGCCCCGGTGATGTCCGAGTAGTCGGCCATTTGCAGGTTTTCGATGTGTCTTCCGTCGACCTCAACGCGAACGCCGTTCGGTTCTGCCTGCATGTTCTTGAGGATCGTGATCGGGCCGTTGGCGTCGGTCCCGTTGTCCGTGGCCGTCTGCTGCGCGACCGCCGTCCCGCCGGCGAGCACCGCGATCGTCGCCGCGGCCGTGAGGATCTTGAAGGTACGCATATGCACGTTCTTACCCTGGGGGGAAGGAACGCTACGACCTGGCGCTCGGCGAGGACTTCCGGCCGAAGCGCCGCAAACATCGACCCGAAGACTGCTTGCGTGTGAGTTCGCCAGGTAGGAGCCCGATGCAGACGACGAACGACCTCAGATTGAGCGAGACACCCACCCCCGACACGGCCCCTGCCGGACCCAAGCCGGGTCAGACGGTGCCGCGCTCGCCGGCGGCCCGAAAGATCAGCGAGCTGGTCGAACGAGCCGTCGCGGAGAGCGGGATCTCGTGCGCCGTGAAGCTCGCCTCGGGCGGGCTGCTGCGCTTCGGCGGCGGCGAGCCGCAGTTCACCGTTACCTTCAACAGCGACAAGCCGCTGCTCGGTGTCATGAGCGAGTACGCGCTCGGCAAGGCGTACGTCGAGGGCGAGTTCGACATCGACGGCGACTTCTTCGCGATGCAGGAAGTCCGCAAGCTGCTCAACGCGCGCGCACGCAAAGGCGTGTTCCTCGCCTTGTTGCTGCAGCTGATCACGATGCCCGCAACGGCGATCAACCGCAAGGCGATCGCCGCCCACTACACGCTCGGTGACGACTTCTACCTGCCGTTCATGGATTCGAAGTACCGCTTCTACTCGCAGTGCATCTTCCACCGCGACGACGAGACACTGGAGCAGGCGGCGGAACACAAGCTCGAGTCGATGTGGAACGGATTGCAGCTGAAACCGGGGATGCGGCTGCTCGACATCGGCGGCGGCTGGGGCGGCGTCCACGAGTACTGCGGCCCGCGCGGCGTCGGCGTCACCTCGCTGACGATCGCCGAAGACTCCTACAACTTCATCGGCGCGCTCGACAAGCGGCTCGGCCTCGACAACTGCGCGGTACGGCTCGAAGACTTCCTCGTGCACGAACCCGCCGAACCGTACGACGCCGTCGTGATCTACGGCGTCATCGAGCACATCCCGTACTACCGCCGCTTCGCGTCGCGGCTCTGGGATCGCCTCAAACCCGGCGGCCGCCTCTATCTGGACGCGTCGGCCACCGTCGAGAAGTACGACTCCAGCGACTTCACCCGCCGCTACATCTGGCCCGGCGCGCACTCGTTCCTGTGCTTGCAAGACCTCGTGCAGGAGCTGCTCTTCCACGGCCTCGACATCGTCGAGACGAAGAACGAGACGCACGACTACATGCTGACGATGCGCCACTGGGCCGAACGCTTCGAAGCGAACTGCGAGGCCGTCGTCGCCAAATGGGGCGAGGACGTCTTCAGGATCTGGCGGCTGTACCTGTGGACCGGCAGCTACGGCTTCCACGACGATTCGCTGCAAGCGTATCACGTCGTCGCCCAGAAGCGCGCCGATCGCGGTCCGCGCCCCGGCCTCTGGAAGCGCACCGGTCAGTTCCTGCGCAGCTTCAAATAGCAGACCTCTCGATCGCTGAGGCGCGGCGTATCGCGCTTGCGGCGCAAGGGTTCGCCGATCCCGTGCCGCGCGGCGCGGTCGACCGGCGCCTGCTGCGGCGCGTCTTTGCGCGCGTCGGCGTGATCCAGATCGACAGCGTCAACGTGGCGGTGCGCTCGCACTACCTGCCGACGTTCTCCCGGCTCGGACCCTACGACCGCGAGGTGCTGGAGCGCGCGGCGTACGGGCGCGACCGCATCCTGTTCGAGTACTGGGGGCACGAGGCGTCGCTGCTCCCCGTCGAGCTGCAGCCCTATCTGCGCTGGCGGATGGACCGCGCGCGGCGCGGGCTCGGCGCGTGGCGCCGAGTCTCCCAGCTCATCCGCGACGAGCCCGCGGTGCTGGAGCGCGTGCGCGCGACGATCGCCGCGAACGGGCCGACGACGGCGAGCGGCTTCGAGGGCGCGCGCGGCAAGGGCTCGTGGTGGGGCTGGAGCGACGTGAAGGTCGCGCTCGAGGCACTGTTCTGGTGCGGTGAGATCACGACCGCTTACCGCAAGGGGTTCGAACGCGTCTACGACCTCCCCGAACGCGTGCTCCCGCGCGCCGTCCTCGACGCGCCGACGCCGAGCGAGGCAGACGCGCAGCGCGAGCTGGTCCGCATCGCTGCGCGCGCGACCGGGATCGCGAGCGAACGCGATCTGCGCGACTACTTCCGGCTCGATCTCGCCGACGCGCGGGCACGGGTCGCGGAGCTGGTCGACGCCGGCGAATTACAGCGCGTCGGGGTCGAGGGCTTGCGCGGCGACCGTTACCTGGCACGCGACGCGCGGCTGCCGCGGCGGATCGGCGCACGCGCGCTGCTCTCACCGTTCGACTCGCTGGTGTGGGAGCGCGCGCGCAACCGCGAGCTGTTCGACTTCGACTTCCGGCTCGAGATCTATACACCGCAGCACAAGCGCGTCCACGGCTACTACGTGCTGCCGTTTCTGCTCGGCGACCGGCTCGTCGCGCGCGTCGACGTCAAGCACGATCGCCAGGCGGGAGTGCTGATCGCGCACGCGGTGCATCTCGAAGCGCATGCCGACCGGCGCGCCGTCGAAGCTCCGCTGCGCGATGAACTCAGCGCGATGGCCGGCTGGCTCGGCGCGGAACGGACCGCGTTTCCGCGCCGGATGCGGGCCGAGCGATAAAAAGAGAGAGGCACCGCCGGAGCGGTACCTCGCCTTGTTCGTCGCTATCGCGGGTTAGGACGAAAGCTTAGTGGTACGGGGTCGGGTAGGGCGTCGGGTACGCGTTCCCGTTGTTCGGATTGCCGTTGTTCGGATTGCCGTTGTTCTGGTATCCGTTCGGATAGCCGGCCTGACGGCGTGAGAGGACGGTCGCCGGAGCGGTCGTCTTCATCGACACCGTCGAGCCCTGATTGACCTGAACGTTCTGGCCGCTGTTTGCTGCCAGGATCGCGCCGCCGGCTCCGCCGATCGCGCCGCCGACATCGGTGCCGATGTGCTTGCCGATGAAGTTGCCGACGATCATACCGACTACGCCGCCGGCGATCGTCTTGGCCGTCGAGTTCGCTTTATTGCCCTGAGTGTCGACCGAGAGCACCTGGCCCTGGAGCGACGCCGTCGTGCCGTCACTCAGCGTGAGGCGGTCGAAAGCGAGGACGAAGCCCGCCTTGTGCATCCCGCCGGCGCGCTCCACGGATGCTACGTGACCGTACACCTTGGCGCCCTGGTACCGGTTGTCGTCGGCCGGGAACGGCGGCTGAACGTCCACGACGAACGGGTCGCCGACCTGTGCGTTGCGGGTATTGATCGTCTGCTCGAGGGTGCCGGAGACGACCGTCTGCGACGGTAAGAGCGTGTCGCCGGTGTTGCCGTTGTACGGACCGTTGGATTGGCCGTTGTACTGGGCCGAGGCAGCCAGCGGCAGGGCCGCCACGGCCGCTACAGCGAGAACTTGGAGAGCTTTACGGAGCATCGAATACCTCTTCGGGGGAGTCGTCTGGATAACGCGTCCCATCGCCGAGGCGTTCCCGCCGAAAGCAAAGAGGCGCCGGCCGTTCCGGCGCCTCCCGCACATTCTGCTCCCGCTCGGCTACGCCGTGAGGGAGGCAAGCTCCCGATCGACCTCGCCACGGAGCCCCGAATCGGCCCGCAGCGCCGCCGCTTTGTCGACCTTCTCCCACGGCAGATCGAGCTCCGGGCGGCCGAAATGGCCGTACGATGCAGTTTGCTTGTAGATCGGCCGCCGCAGGTCGAGGTTGTGGATGATCGCCGCGGGGCGCAGGTCGAAGTGCGCCTTGACGAGCTCCGCGATCTTCTCTTCGTCGATTTTGTTGGTCCCGAAGGTCTCGACCAGGACGCTGACCGGATGCGCGACGCCGATCGCGTACGCAACCTGGATCTCGCACCGGTCGGCCAACCCCGCTGCGACGACGTTCTTCGCGACGTACCGCGCGGCGTACGCCGCCGAGCGGTCGACCTTCGTCGGATCCTTGCCCGAGAACGCCCCGCCGCCGTGCCGGGCCATCCCGCCGTACGTGTCGGCGATGATCTTGCGCCCGGTCAGCCCGGCGTCACCCTTCGGTCCGCCGATCACGAACCGGCCGGTCGGGTTGACGAAGATCTTGAGATGCTCGTCGCGCAGACCGCGTGGGATCACCTCGTCGATGATCAGCTCGGTCACTTCGCGGCGGATGAGATCGAGCGGAACATCGGGATCGTGCTGCGTCGAGATGACCACTGCGTCGACGCGCACGGGCTTGTGCCCGTCGTACTCGACCGTCACCTGGGACTTGCCGTCGGGGCGCAGGTACTTGATGTCGCCGTTCTTGCGCTTCGCCGCGAGGAGCCGGACGAGATCGTGCGCGAGCGTGATCGGCAGCGGCATGAGCGAGGTCGTCTCGCGGCACGCGAACCCGAACATCATCCCCTGGTCGCCGGCTCCGGTGAGCGCGAACGGGTCGCGCTCGCCGGTCTCTTTGACCTCGAGCGACTTGTCGACGCCCATCGCGATGTCCGCCGACTGTTCGTCGACCGACACCGAGACACCGCACGTCTCGTAATCGAAGCCGATCGCCGAGCGGTCGTATCCGACCTCCCGGATCGTGTCGCGCACGATCTTGGGGATGTCGACGTACGTGCTGGTCGTGATCTCGCCGGCGATGTGGATCTGCCCGGTGATCGCGAACGTTTCGCACGCGACCCGGCCCATCGGATCCTTGGCCATGATCGCGTCGAGCACGGCGTCGGAGATCTGGTCGGCGAGCTTGTCGGGATGCCCCTCGGTCACCGACTCCGAGGTGAACAGCCTGCGATACGCCATCCTACGTCCCTTCACTCCAGGAGGCCATGTACTTCACCTGTTCCGGCGTCGGCGTGTCGATCTCGATCTCGAACGCGGCGAGTTTGAGCTGCGCGACTTCCTCGTCGATGTGGTCCGGGACGGAGTAGACCTTCTTCTCGAGCGTCTTGTAGTTCTGCGCGAGATACGCCGCGGCCATCGCTTGGTTCGCGAACGACATGTCCATCACGGAGGCGGGGTGGCCTTCGCCGGCGGTGAGGTTGATCAACCGTCCCTGACCGAGCACGCGTACCGTCCGGCCGTTGCCGAGCACGTAGGCTTCGACGAACTCGCGCGGGGTCGTCTTGCCGGTGGACATCGCCTTGAGCGAATCGAGATCGAGTTCGTCGTTGAAGTGACCCGAGTTGCACACGATCGCACCGTCGCGCATCACCTCGAAGTGCTCCTTGCGGATCACGTGGAAGTTGCCGGTGACGGTGATGAAGATGTGGCCGAGCTTCGCGGCTTCGGACATCGGCATCACTTCGAAGCCGTCCATCTTCGCCTCGAGCGCTTTGCGCGCGTCGATCTCGGTCACGACGACGTGGGCGCCCAGGCCCTTGGCGCGTGACGCGACGCCGCGGCCGCACCAGCCGTAGCCGACGACGACCACGGTCGAGCCGGCGATCAGCGCGTTGGTGGCGCGGATGACGCCGTCGATCGTCGACTGGCCGGTGCCGTATCGGTTGTCGAACATGTGCTTGGTGAGCGCGTCGTTGACGGCGATCACTGGATACGGCAGCACGCCGTCCTTCTCCATCGCGTGAAGACGAATGACGCCGGTCGTCGTCTCCTCGCAGCCGCCGATCATCTCTTTGAGCAGCGCGTTGTGCTTGGTGTAAATCGTGGTGACGAGATCGCAGCCGTCGTCCATCGACATGTGCGGCTTCGCCGCGATGACCGACTCGATGTGGCTGTAGTACGTCGTCTCGTTCTCGCCCTTGATCGCATAGGTCGGGATGTCGTAGTGCGCGCACAGCGCCGCGGCGACGTCGTCCTGGGTCGAGAGCGGGTTGGAGGCGCACAAGGCGATCTCGGCGCCGCCCGCCTTGAGCGCGAGCATCAGGTTCGCCGTCTCGGTGGTGACGTGGAGGCACGCACCGATCCGGACGCCGGCCAACGGTTTCGTCTTGGCGAAGCGGTCGCGGATCTGTGCGAGGACGGGCATGAAGCTGGCCGCCCATTCGATGCGGGACTTCCCGGCATCGGCGAGCGCGGGGTCCTTCACGTCCCCGCGTGTTTGTTCTAAAGTCTGCACGTGTGTTTGAGTCCCTTGTGGAAAAGTGTCTGTTCAAACACGCCGTGCTTGTTGAAACTAGCTGTACCGGCGCGACCTGACCCTCTTCGCCGCGAGGCGTCTCGGGTTCTTCCCTGGTAGACCGGGGCGTGGACGGAATCGATGCGTACCTCGACCGACTGGCGTCGGCGGACCCGACCCCGGGCGGCGGCTCGGCTGCGACATTGGTCGGCGCGATGGGCGCCGCGCTCTGCGCGATGGTGGCGCGAATCACGGCGGCGAGCGAACGTTACGCGGGCGTCCACCAGGCAGCGCTCGACGTCGCGGCCGACGCCGACGTGCTGCGCGAACGCTTCGCGGCCGCGCGACCACTCGATGAAGCCGCGTACGGGCTCGTCGTCGAGGCCTCGGCGCTGCCGAAGGGGACCGACGCCGAGAAGCTTCTCCGGACCGCCGTGCTGCAGGCCGCGCTAATCGGCGCAGCCGAGGCCCCTCTTGCCGTCTCCGGACTGAGCGCGGAAGGGATCGCGCTCGCTGACCGCGCGAACGCGCTCGGCAACCCGCACCTGGTGAGCGACGTCGAGTGCGCGCTCCACTTCTTCCGCGCTGCGCTCGCCGCGAGCATCGCGAACGTTCGCATCAACCACCGCTTCATCAAAGCCCCGGAGACGGTGCGCGCGCAGGACGAACGGCTGGTCGCGATCGCTAGCGAAGCGCAGGAAACGCTGGAGCGGCTGCTCCCTCGCTTGCCGTAGCCGCGCGCGTCAGGTCGCGGTGGAGGCCGGCTTCGGATCGCTCGGCTGACCGTTGTGCTCGCCTTTTATCGTCGGGGTCGCGAGCGTCCCGGGCGGCGGCGAGTCGTCGCGCTGACCGAGCACGGCATACCCGGCGGCGACTCCGGCTGCGATCGCCAGCGCGGTGAGCGCCGGATGGCGGAGCTTGCGGTCGAGGCCGAACAGCCGGTCGAGCGAGAGGGCACCGTACCCGCTCGACGCAAATGCGAGCGCCGCCGCGGAGTAGAGCACGCCGAGCTCGATGCCGCCCTTCGAGGCGTAGAACCCGTTCTTGGCATGCACGGTCGTCTGCGCGACGACCATCCCGGAGAGCACGACCGCGGGACCGATCGGTCCGCCGAGACCGAGCGCGATCGCAAGCCCGGACCCGATCTCGCCGTACGAGGCGAGAGTGGCATATTGCGCGCCCGGGCTCAGGTCGAGGCTCTCCATAAAGCCGGCGGCACCCTGGGGCCCGGGGCCGTCGAACCATCCGAACGCCTTCTGGGCGCCGTGCGAGGCATAGCTGAGGCCGACGGCGAGGCGCGAGACGAGGAGGCCGAGATCGTCGATCATTCGACTGCCGCCGGGTCGTCGGAAGCGTCTTCGATCACGTTGATCCGGCCTGCGCCGTGGATCACCTCGGTGGTCTTGCCCTGGCCTTCGGCGACCGGGTCCGAGACGATGGCGTAGTGGGTGTGGCCGTGGCCGTGGCTGTCGTCGGCGTGAAGCGTCCCCGCGAGGACCCGCATGTCGTCGAGCGTGATGCGGACCGGCTTGCCGACCCAGGGGCGGACTTCGTCATCGGTCATGGTGGGATGAGCTCCTTCGCAGCGGGTGCTGAAAGATAGTCTACCCCAACCAAAGCTAAGGCGGCCGCCGACCATCCCCGGGGTGTAGGCGAGTCTCGGCTTCGGTGTGGCAAAGCGCAAGCTCGCAAGGACGATCGACGGCGCCAGCTTCGATGCTGCACGACACGCCGCCCAGTGTCCACGGACCGACCGTACTAGCGATTTTTGGTGCCGGCCTTGCCGCACCGAGACGCGAGCTTCCTTGGAGCGGCTATACTGCATCCAAGATAGGTACGATCGTACCTGTCCTTTCACACACACTTCTGAAGGGCGGACCCGCCATGCTCGTATTCTTGACGCTTCTTCTCGCCCTGAACGGCGGCGCGTTCGCGCCGTCCTTCCACCGATTGCCGGCACCCGCCATCGTGGCGCCCCCGTCCGCTCCCGTTCGCTTCGATGGGACGTCCGGGAATCCGGACCATGGTATGCCGACTCCCCCGCCGTCGCCCAGCTTGGTTTCGAAGGTCGCCGCGCCCGTGCGGTACGACGGAACGTCCGGGAATCCGGATCACCAGTGAGTGAGTAGCCGAAGCATTGCCGGAATATTGCCCTCAGGCGCGAACGCACGACTGTAGGGGCAGGGTTTTTAGGGAGGCGCCCCTTCGGGCGCCTCCTCTCGTTCATCCTGGGAGGCCGTTTCGACAGCACTAGTTCGTAAGCGTGTGGCACGCCCTGTTTCGGTGAATGACGCGATGCGCGCGTGGTTCGCAGGTAACTTCGAGCTTTGCTTGGAGCTGTGCGACGCGGTGCGGCATCGCGATGCCGCCACTCGGACTCACCTCGCGCTGCTGCGGGCGCGTGCGCTGCTCCGGCTCGATCGCCCGGACGACGCGCTGCGCTCGCTGCAAGACGCCGCGGCGATACCGGCCGGAACCGACGAGTCGATCACCACACGCATGCTGACCGGCGCCGCTCGCGTTCGTCGCGGCGATGTCGAGGACGGCCTCGCGGTGCTCGTTGCCGCTGCGTCGGATGCGCGCACCGCGCATCCGACGATTCGCTCGGAGATCGCGCTCAACATCGGGCTCGCTCGCTACGCGAAGGGGGACTTCGACGCCGCCGACCGGGTACTGACCACCGTCGCGAGGGATGCCGATCTCGTCTACGCGCGAGCCGTCCAGTATCGCGCGTGGATCGCCGCCGCTCGCGGACACAACGACCGCGCCGCCACGCTCTTCGCCGCCGCGCTGCAGCAGCTCGATGAATGCCGGCACTACGACGCGTTTTTCGAGGCGAATTGCACGCGGGCACTCGCGCAGCTCGCCCTCGAGCGGCTCGATCGGGAGATATGGCCGGTCATTGCGTCGCGCCGCACTCGGATCGACTGGTCAGTGAACGGGCTCGCGGAGCCGCGTTTCTGGACTGCGTATTGCGCGGCCGGCTATCAGCTAGACATCGTGGGCGATCCGCTGGGCGCCGCACGCGAAGCGCGGCATGCCGAGAGCATCGCGGTCGGCAACGCGCAGCGCGTGCAAGCACGATGCAAGCGCGCCGCTGTGGCGCGTCACGTCGGCGAGTGCAATGCGCATCGGGATCACGCCGAGTCTGCCGCCGAGCTCTTTGCGACGGCAAACGTGGAGACGCTGGCGGGTGACGAGAAAATCGTCCCGCTGGTCCTCGCTGAAGAGCTTGCTGGAATCGATGCCGTGCGCGCCCAGGGCCTGTTCGAGCTCTACACGAGAGCACAGCCGATGTTGCCGGTGAAGCTTACCTCCCACTCACCCGCGACCGAAGCGTACCGCTCGCTGGTCGAAGCGGCGATCGCGGAGCGCGGGAATGCGGCCGTCGCGATCCAGCGTTACCGGCGTGCGTTCGACATCTACAGCCGCATCGGTTTCAGGCGCCGAGCCGTCATGGCAGCGCTCCGAGTCGCCACGTTGACAGGCGATCGCAAGATGCTGGCATACGCAGATCGGGTGACTGCGGATCTTCCGCCACAGTCGTGGCTGCGCCGCGAGGTCGACGCGATCAAGCAGCGACGCACGGGGCTCACGAACGTGCAGCGCGAGGTGCTGGCGCTGATTTGTCAGGGGAAGTCGAACCCCGAGATCGCGCGGCTGCGGGATCGCTCCTTGCACACGGTGCGCAACCTGGTCGCCCGGCTGTTCGAGATCTTCGAGGTGAAGAGCCGCGAGGAGCTCGCCGTCGAGTGCGTCCGGCGAGGAATCTACAGCCGTAGCTGACCCGCCCTACGCGACGAGATCGAGGAAAGGCCGGACGTCGGCCTCATCGACGTCGACGCCGACCCCGCGCGTATTCCAGCGCTCGTCGTGGAAATCCGAGCCGGCGGTCATGACGAGACCGTAGCGGCTCGCCTTCTCGCGGTAGTGGGCGGTCTGCGGGGCCGAATGGGTCGGGTAGAACACTTCGAGCCCGGCCAAGCCCTGCTCGGCGAGGTCGTCGAGGATCGTTTCGTCCTTCAACCGGCCCGGGTGGGCGAGGACGGGGACGCCGCCGCTGCTCCGGACCACCTCGATCGCTTCGAGCGGCGTGATGTGATGCGAGGGCGCGTACCCGGCCTTTCCGCGCGAGAGCAGCTGGTCGAAGGCGGACTGGACGTCGCGGATCATCCCGCTCCGCACCAGCGCCTTCGCGACGTGCGGTCGCCCGAGCGCGTGGCCTCCGCCCGACTCGGCCAGCACCTGCTCGACCGTGAGCGGATACCCGGCGCGGTTCAGCCCCGCGACCATCGTGTCGATGCGCCCGCGGCGGTGCTCGCGATTGCGCTCGATGATAACCGCCAGCGCGGAGGGTCCGGTCGGGATCCGATAGCCGAGGATGTGGACGTCGCTGCCCTGCCACGTCGTGTTGATCTCGATCCCGGTGATCACGTGCTGGCCCGGCGCGTGGACGCGTTCGTACGCGCGCGTGGTGTCGTGGTCGGTGATCGAAAACCACGAGACGCCGCGTGCGCGCATCCGCTCGACGAGCTCGGGCGGACTCAGCGTGCCGTCGCTCTCGAGCGTGTGGGAATGGAAGTCGACGGTGATGGCCGGTGCTCCGCTTCTGCTCAGTTCGCCGCCGGCGGCGCCAAGGACCGCCGTTGAACCAGGAGGCGGATCGCCGTCCGCACGTTGCCGTCGATCTCCACGTCGGTGAACTCCGGAACGCAGACGAGGTCGAGCTCGCTCGGGCGGAGGTACGAGCGTGCGATCGCGATCGCTTTGACGGCCTGGTTGGTCGCTCCGGCCCCGATCGCTTGCAGCTCGGCCGACGGTTTTTCGCGCAGAACGCCGGCGAGCGCGCCGGCAACGGAATTGGGATTCGAATGAGCAGACACTTTGAGAACGCCGGACGCGGGCGTTCTCTGTGGCTCGATCATGCTAGGCCTCGAAGATTGATTCGTTTGATGTCGAGCGCATGTCCGGTGGCGACGTCGACCGTCGCAACAGCCGCGCAAAACTGTCGTGTACCCGTTTTCTGAACGGCGAAGCGCTCGGAGACGGCGTTGGTGAAGCGCTCGAGCACCGGGCCGGACTCCATTCCGATCACGCCGTCTGAAGGGCCCGTCATCCCGATGTCGGTGAGATAGGCCGTCCCGCCGGCGAAGATCTGCTCGTCGGAGGTCTGGACGTGCGTGTGTGTCCCGTAGAGCAGCGAGATCGACCCATCGAAGAACCGGCCCAGCGCCATCTTCTCCGAGGTCGCTTCGGCGTGGACGTAGATCGGAAGAGCACACGTCTGAACTCCAGTCACGCCAATATCTC
>CALEOJ010000226.1 GCA_937910425.1 uncultured candidate division WPS-2 bacterium | reverse complement strand
GAGACGGTCGTGGTGCTCGGCCTGTGCGGTGCGCTCTGGCGGATGAAGGCGGGCAACGTCGGCGTCTACGGACGCGTCGTCGACGCGGCGAACGCATTCGAGCTCGAGCCCGACCTCGTCGACGCCCTCAGCCGGGGCCTGCCCAGAGCGATGGTCGTCAACGCCTGCACGACGAAACGCGTCGTCACCTCGGTGACCGCGCGCACGCTGCTGGCCCAGCGCTTCAACGCCGACGTCGTCGACATGGAGGGCACACACCTCGCCGCGGCGCTCGCTGCGCGCGGCGTTCCGTTCGGGATGGTGCGCGTCGTCAGCGATGATCCTTCGCGCGATCTGCCGCCGATCGGCGACGCGATCGACGACGAGGGCCGGATCCGGCCGCTCCCGCTCGCCCTCGCGTTCGCGCGCGCGCCGCGCGCCGCGTTCGCCTTCATCCGCGACGCCCGCGCGGCGCTCGCGGTGCTGACGGAAGTTGCCCGCGCGCTCAGTCGCGTTCCGGGGTGAACGTGCGTCCTTTCCAGGCGCCGCTGTGGCCGCGCGCGTGGCCGCGCGCTGAGTCCGCCGTCATCGCGGTGTAGAGGAGCGCGGCGAACGGGAGCGCGAGCGCGTTGCGTCGCGGCAGCCCGTACAACCGCAGCGTCGGCGCGTACGCGAGTGCCATGACGGCCCACGCAAGCGCGCCGGGGACCGCGACGTCGAGCCGGCGGCGGCGGGCGCCGGCGAACGTCGCGGCGACGGGAACGTAGTACAGCAGCAGCATCCCGGCGAGCGTACCGGCGAGCAGGACCGGTGAGTAGCGCAGCTGCGTGTACGCCGTGCGTGACACCATCGACCAGATCGTCCCGAACGAGCCGTACGGGCGCACGCTGCGCGAGCGGGTCGCGAGGCCGAGCCACAGCCCGCCGCCCGTGCCCTTCACCGCGGTCGCGAGCGCGCAGTCGTCGATCAGCTCGCCCTTGATCCGCTCGACGCCGCCGATCAGCGTCAGCGCGTCGTCCGAGAGCAGCACGCAGCCGCCGGCGGCCGCGGCGGTCGCGCGCCGGTCGTCGTTGACCCACGCGAACGGATACAGCATGCGAAAGAAAAACACGAATGCGGGGATCAGCAGGCGCTCCCAGCGCGACGCGCAGTGCAGCGCGACCATCTGCGAGACGAGCGCGCGGTCCTCGCCCGTCGCCGTCGCGACGAGACGCGCCAGGGTATCCGCATCGTGCTCGACGTCGGCATCGGAGAACCACCAGTACTCAGGCTGCGCCCCGCTCGCGCGCGCGGCCGCCACGCCCTCGGCAAGCGCCCAGACTTTGCCCGTCCAGCCGTCGGGCCGCGGACGTCCGCTGACGACACGGGCGCGGTCCTCCGCGCCGCATGCGGCGATCGCGGCGCGCGCGAGCGTTCCGGTGCCGTCCTCGCTGCGGTCGTCGACGAGCGTGATCGCGAAGCGCCCGGGATAGTCTTGCGCGAGCAGCGAGCCCAGGGTTCGCGCGACGACGTCGGCCTCGTTGCGCGCCGGCACCACCGCGTGTACGTCGGGCGCGGGCCCGTCCGGTGCGGCCGGACGGAGGCGGTCGGCGCTCGCATCCCAAAATCGACCGCGGGCGACGGCGAGTCCGACCCACACTGCAGCCGACACCCACGCCGCCGCACGCAGAGTTTTGAGCATTGAGATCGGTTTAACGGCGCTCCGCCCCAGGCTGCGCGCCCCCCACGCGTTGCGTGGGGCCCCCGGACCGACCTCGCAACAAACATGATGACATCACACGATCCTCCTGCGCTCGGTCCATCACCGGTTCCTTTGGACGCGGCGATCGCGCGCGCCGTCGATGCGCTGTTCCGGCAGCAGGACCCGGCCGGGTTCTGGTGGGCCGAGCTGCAGTCGAACGTCACGATCACGGCCGAGGTGCTCCTGCTGCGCCACGTGTGGGGAACGTTCGAGCGCGTGCCGCGCGCGGCGGCGGAGCGCTACTTCCGCGAAGAACAGCGCGAGCACGGCGGCTGGGAGCTCGCCTATGGCGACGGCGGCGACCTGAGCGTGAGCGTCGAGGCCTACATGGCGCTGCGCATGCTGGGCGTCGCGCGCGACGATCCCGCGCTGCGGCGCGCGCGCGAGTTCATCCTCGCGCGCGGCGGAATCACGCGCTCGCGCATCTTCACCAAGATGCACCTCGCCCTGGTCGGCGCCTACGAATGGGCCGGGTTGCCGGCGCTGCCGCCGTGGCTGATGGTCTTGCCGGAGCGCGGGCCGCTCTCGATCTACGATCTCTCGAGCTGGGCGCGCGGCAGCACCGTGCCCCTGATCCTGCTGTTCGATCGCAAGCCGGTCTACGGTCCGGTGCTCGACCTCGACGAACTGTACGCCGAAGGCCGCGAGCACGCGCGCTTCGCGCTGCCGCGCGGAAACGACGCCGTCGAGCACTTCTTCAACGGCGCCGACACGGTGCTGAAGTGGGCCGAACGCGCCGGCCTGGTTCCGTTCCGCCGGCGCGGGCTCGAACTCGCGGAGCGGTGGACGGTCGAACGCCAGGAGCACACCGGCGACTGGGGCGGGATCATCCCCGCAATGCTGAACGCACTCCTCGGGCTGCGCGCGATCGGGTACGACGCGGCCGATCCGGTCGTCGTGCGCGGGTTCGCTGCCGTCGACGGTTTCACGATCACCGCCGGCGGCGCGTACCGCGTGCAGCCGTGCATTTCGCCGGTCTGGGACACCGGGCTCGCGGTGCGAGCGTTGGCCGACGCCGGCGTGCGCCGCGACGACCCGCGAATGGTCAGCGCCGCGTCGTGGCTGCTCGACCGGCAGATCGTCGCGCGCTACGGCGACTGGTCGGTGAAGAACCGCGGCGGGAAGCCCGGCGGGTGGGCGTTCGAGTTCGAGAACGCGTGGTATCCTGACGTCGACGACACCGCGGTGGTCGCGATGGCGCTCGCCGCCGTCGACCATCCGCAGCCGCAGCGCGTGCGCGCCGCGATCGCCCGCGCGGCGCAGTGGGTCGCGACGATGCAGTGCACGACCGGCGGCTGGGGCGCGTTCGACGTCGACAACGACCAAGACTGGCTCAACCGCATCCCGTACGGCGACCTCAAGGCGATGATCGATCCGAATACCGCCGACGTCACCGCGCGCGTCCTCGAGATGATCGTGCGCTGCGAGCTCCCAGCGTTCGACGAAGCGCGCTTCCAGCGCGCGCTGACGTTCTTGCTGAACGAGCAAGAGCGCGACGGCGCGTGGTTCGGTCGCTGGGGGGTGAACTACGTCTACGGCACCAGCGGCGCGCTCGCCGCCCTCGGCCCCACCAGAGCCGGATATCGCGCGATCGACGAAGCCGTCGTGCGCGGTGCGGTGTGGCTGAAGAGCGTGCAGCAGCCCGACGGCGGCTGGGGTGAGAGCACCGCGAGCTACCGCGACCCGGCGCTGCGCGGGATCGGTCCGGCGACGGCGAGCCAAACCGCGTGGGGGCTGATCGGTCTGCTCGCGTGCATCGAGCGTTTGCCGCAGATCGCGGACACGTTCGCGCCCGCGATCGAACGTGGCGTCGACTACCTGCTACGCACGCAGCGTGCCGACGGCACTTGGAACGAACCGGAGTTCACCGGCACCGGCTTCCCCAACCACTTCTACCTGAACTATCACTCGTACCGGCAGCACTTCCCGCTCACCGCGCTCGGCCGCTACGCAGCGTCCCGCGCCTCGCCCAAATCCCCGTCATCCTGACCCTTCGACGAGCTCAGGGGAAGGGCGGTATCCTTGCGCGGCGGCAGCATGCGAATCCCGATCAGCAGCGCGGTCGCGATGGTCGGCATGATGACGGGCTTGATCAGCTCCGGGTCGAGCCGGGCCAGCATGCGGCGGTTCTCCGCCAGCGCCGCCTGGAGAAACATCACCGGCGTGACGCCTTTGACGATCTCCGAGAGCTCGGGATCGTCGAGCGCCGGCATCGGCGGCAGATCGGTCGCGCCGGTGATCGTCCCCATCGCCGCGCGCGCATGGTAGCCGAGCGCTTTGAGCGCGTGCGTTCCGAAGCTTCCGCGGCCGGCGCGCGCCTCTTCATAGCGCCACCAGTTCATGAAGAACACGATGTGACGCGCCTCTTCGTACATCACGCCCTCGAACACGTCGAGCAGATCCGCCGGTAGGATCCCTTTCTGGCGGGCCAGTGCGATCGCGCCGAAGCCGACGAACGAGTCGGTGCACTCGCCGAACCCGAAGATCGCGAACTCCTCCGGCGAGACCGGGGCGTCGGCGATCGTCAGCGGCGGCGCGTCGATCCCGTAGCGCTCGATCGCGTGCTCCATGAGCCGGCCGTGGCGCGTCTCCTCGGTGCCCTGGAGCGCGACCGCTTCGCGGATGACCGAGTCGTCGACGGTCTGCGCGAACGCGGTCACCATCCGGCCAGCACGCTGTTCGATCGAGCGCGCGTAGCGCCAGAACGGGAACGCCCGCAAGCGCCGCAGGTTGACCTCGTCGAGCTCGGGCCACGGAAGGTGCTCGGGCTCGAACGCTACGTGGGTCTCGATGAACGTCCGGCAGAACAGGTCCCGGTGCTGCGGGGATCCGACTCGCATGGGGCCGCTATGCGACGCAGCAACGAGCCCCTTCCTGCCCGAAGGACAGGCCCGGATGACCTCGCGACGGAAGACCGGACCAGTGCAGGCAGTACGCCCGGGTGAGCGGGTAGCGACGCCGACGGACGCGGATCGCGCGTCACGCCTTATCCTGCCGCGCGTCTCACGCACCTTCGCGCTCGGCGTCAAGATGCTGCCGCCCAAGCTCGAGGCCCCGGTCCGGATCGGCTATCTGCTCTGCCGGATCGCCGACACGATCGAGGACGACCTCGCCGCCTCGCCGGAGCGCAAAGCCCAGCTGCTCGAGGAGTTCCTTGCCTGCTTCGACGACCCGCGGCTCGCCGAGGAGTTCGGGCTCTGCATCGCCGAGCTCAGCTCCGCCGACGAGTACCTCGAGCTGGTCGCAACGACCGGCCAGGTCTTCCTGACGTACCGCATGCTCGACGAGTCGACGCGCTTCATCCTGCGGCGCTGGATCACCGAGATGGTGCACGGGATGCGCCGCTTCGTGCTCGAGCACCGGCACGGGATCCGCATCGCGAGCCTGACGGAGTTTCGGCAATACTGCTACGTCGTCGCGGGGACGGTCGGGCATCTGCTGACCGACCTCTGGCACGAGCATTCCGGCGCGGTCGGCGATGCGACGTACGCGCGGCTGCTCGAGGACTGCGAAGCGTTCGGCGAAGGGCTGCAGACCGTCAACATCCTCAAAGACATCGCCTGGGACTGCGAGCAGGAGAACGCGATCTACATCCCCGCCGACCTCCTGGGCGCAGCCGGCAGCGGCCACGACGCGCTCCTGCAGGTTGAGCGGCGCGCGGCGAATCGCGCCGCGCTGGAGCCGCTGATGCGCCTCGCGCAGGACGACATCGAACGCGCGCTCCACTACATCGAGGCGATCCCGGCGACGGCGCTGCGTATCCGGGTGTTCTGCGTCCTCCCGATCCTGTTCGCGGTCGCGACGATGCGCGACCTCGAACAGACCGACGCGATGCTCATCCCGGGCGGGGGCGTGAAAATCAGCCGCGCCGAGGTGCGCGCGCTGGTGGTCGCCGGTTCGACCTCGACCCTGACGAACCGCACCCTGCGTTGGCTGGTCGAGCGCGTGCGCAAACGCCCGTTCACGTTCGCCGGCTCGTAAACCGCCGTTGAGGTCGGCGTTCGTCACGGGCGCCTCGGGCTTCGTCGGCGCGAACCTCGTGCGCGCGCTCCTCGCGCGTGGATGGCACGTGCGGGCGCTGGTCCGCGGCGAAGCATCCTCGCTGACCGGGCTCGACGTCGAGCTGATCCGCGGCGACCTCTTTTCCCCCGAGCTCGCCGGCGCAATGCGCGGGTGCGACGCGCTGTTCCACGTCGCCGCCACCTACAGCCTGTGGCGGCGGGACCGCGAGGCGATGCTGCGCGCCAACATCGAGGGGACGCGCAGCGTGCTGGCCGCGGCCCGCAGCGCGGGGGTCCCGCGGACCGTACACACCAGCTCCGTGGCGGCGATCGGCGTGCGGCCCGGCGGTCTCCCGGCGGACGAATCGTATCAAAGCCCCCCGGGGCGCCTGATCGGCGCCTACAAGCGCTCGAAGTACCTCGGCGAGGCTGAGGCGCGGCGCGCGTTCGAAGCCGGCCAGGACGTCGTGATCGTCAACCCGACCACTCCGGTCGGCCCCTGGGACGCGAAGCCGACGCCGACCGGCGAGATCGTGGTGCGGTTCCTGAACGGCCGGATGCCGGCCTACGTCGACACGGGGCTCAACGTGGTCGACGTGCGGGACGTCGCCGCCGGGCACGTCCTGGCCTACGAGCGCGGCGTCGCCGGCGAGCGCTACATCCTGGGCCATGAGAACCTGACGCTGCGCGCGTTGCTGGCGCGCCTGGCGGCGATCGCCGGGCGGCCCGCGCCGCGTATCCGCCTCCCGCGCGCGATCCCGCTGGCGTATGCGGCGTTCGGTGAGTACGTGCTGGCACGGGTCGGCCTCACGCCGGACGTCTCGCTGGAGAGCGTGCGGATGGCGAAGCAGCGAATGTTCTATACCGCGGAGAAAGCGGTCAGCGAGCTGGGTCTTCCGCAGTCGCCCGTAACCGGTGCGCTCGCTGATGCGGTCACCTGGTTTCGAGACCACGGGCACGTCGCCCGCGGCTCGCGGCACCCGGAGGATCGATGGCGCTCTCTCTCAAGCAAGCAGTAGCGGTCGGCTCGTACGTCGTCCGGCAACGGATGGCAGGACGCAAGCGCTACCCGCTCGTGCTCATGCTCGAGCCGCTCTTTCGCTGCAACCTCGCCTGCGGCGGG
>CALEOJ010000225.1 GCA_937910425.1 uncultured candidate division WPS-2 bacterium | reverse complement strand
GCCTCAAAGAAGCGCAGGTCGCGATCACCGACACCGCGCTCAAACAGATCATCGGCGACTACACGCGCGAGGCCGGCGTTCGCAATCTCGAACGCGAGATCGGTACGACGTTCCGCAAGGTCGCGCGCAAAGTCGCCGAGGATTCGAAGTTCAAGCTTCGCATCAAGCCGGAAAACCTCGTCGACTTCCTGTCGAAGCCGCGCTTCTACAACGAAGTGAAGCGGCGGACGGCGTCGGTCGGCGTCGCGACCGGCCTGGCGTACACGCCGGTCGGCGGCGACATCCTCTTCATCGAGACGACCGCGATGCCGGGCAAGGGCGCGTTCACGCTCACCGGTCAGCTCGGCGACGTGATGAAGGAGTCGGCGACCGCCGCGATCTCGTTCCTGCGCTCGCGCAGCAGCGAGCTCGGGCTCCCCGAGGACTGGTTCGCGAAGCACGACCTGCACATCCACATTCCGGCCGGAGCGATCCCGAAGGACGGCCCATCGGCGGGTGTCTCGCTGGCGACCTCGATCGCGTCGCTGCTGACCGGCCTCAAGGTCGATCCGGAGCTCGCGATGACCGGCGAGATCACGCTGACCGGTCAGGTACTCCCGATCGGCGGCGTCAAGGAGAAGGTCCTGGGTGCGAAGCGGGCCGGCATCAAGAAGGTGCTGCTGCCGCGTCGCAACGAGATCGACCTCGACGACGTGCCGAAGGAAGTCCGCGACGCGATGCAGTTCACGTTCGTCGACGAGCTGAGCGAAGTGTTCGAAAACGCCCTCGGCAAGCGGGTGATCACCCCGGTGCTGCTCGGCGCCACGGACGCGCCGTCCAGCCCGCGGCGGGCGAACAACGTCGTTGCGCTGCGGCCCAGCAAGAAGCGCGGGCCGGCACAGCGCACGGCGCGCGCGTCGCGCAACGGCGCGACGACGACGCCGAAACGCGGCCGCTGAGGTTGTCATCCTGACCCTTCGACAGGCTCAGGGGAAGGGCTAACGCGCGGTCGGCCCCGCGACCCGATAGGCGACGCCGTCGTGGTCGCGCCGCGCGCTCTCGTGCAGGGTGCGCGCGGCATGCCGTTCGGAGCCGGTGATCACGCGGCGTTCCTCAGCGTCGTCGTAGCGCGGGAGTTCGATCGCCTGTAGGCGGTCGAAGCTGCGCTCGGGTTCGGCCGCATGGTCGAGCTCGTGGGCGAGCCCGAGCGCCGGCGACTGTCGTCCGCCGTCCGTCGTGCGCATCGCACTGGTCGGATCCCAGCGGATCGTGTGCGACCACGGCAGGTAGGAGGCGTCGTGCCGGTGATCAATCACGATGCGGTGGCCGACGCGGCTGCGCTCGAGCCGCTCGATGAGCGAGCGTCCGACCGGATCCCGCGCGAGGTACGCGAACGCCTCGTCGATCGCGCGCTGCGACGAAAGTGGTATTCGTAGCGACCCATAGCGGACGGTGCTCGCGTTCATGCACCATCCCGATCACGCGTGCAACCGCGGCGTCTAGCCCGTGTTCGAACAAAGGTGGCCAGCGAAACGATGGGACGGACGGTCGAGGCGAGCGCGCCCGGGATCGGGGTCGCGCCGGATCGTCGTATCGTCGGGCGGCTCGACACCGGCGTGCTGGCGTCGGTTGCGGCGGTGTGGATCTTGTGGGGCTCGACGTTCGCGGCGATGCGCTACGTGGTCGCCACCGTGCCGCCGTTCGTGATGGCGTCGGGCCGCTTTCTGCTGGCGGGCTCCATCCTTTACGCGATCTGCGTGCTGCGCGGGCGCTCCCGGCCGACGCGCGATGACGTGGTCAACGCCGCGGTCACCGCCGTGATCCTGCTGCTGTTCGGCAACGGCGTGACGGCCTGGACGGTGCAATTTCTGCCGACGGGGATCAACTCGCTCCTCCTCTCGCTCTCACCGGTTTGGATGGCGATCGTCGCGTTCGCCTGGGGCGGCGAGCGCCCCACGCGGCTGGCGATCACCGGGATGATCCTCGGCTTCGCCGGGCTCGCATTGCTGCTGCAGCCGAAGGCGACGAGCGCGCTGCCCCTGTGGCCCGCACTGGCCGCGCTGCTGTCGAGCATCTCGTGGGCGTTCGGCTCGGTGTATCAGCGCCGGATCGCGAAGAGCAGCAGCCTGGTGCTCTCGACGGCGCTGCAGATGCTGTTCGGCGGCGTGCTGCTCGCGGTCGAAGCGGCGTTGTTCGGACAATGGCAGATGCTCGACGTTCACGCGATCACCGCCGCGTCGTGGGGCGGCTTCGCGTGGCTGGTGATCTTCGGCAGCCTCATCGCCTACAGTGCGTATCTCTACACGATGCAATCCGCGAGCACTGCACTCGCTTCGACCTACGCCTACGTCAACCCGATCGTCGCGGTGATCCTCGGCATGTTCCTGTTCCACGAGCGCTTCACCCCGCTCGAAGCGCTCGCGAGCGCGATCATCATCACCGGCGTGGCGTTGATGATGGTGCCTTCGCGGCGAAACGCGCCGGCGCGAACAGAGCCAGGCTGAAGCCTGGATCTTCGTCCGCGAGGAGCGCGGCGACGATCTCGCCGACGACCGGCGCGAACTTGTAGCCGTGTCCCGAGAAACCGCCCGCGAGCGCAACCCGCGCGTGGGCGGGGTGCCTGCCGATCACGAAGTGCTCGTCGGGCGTATTCGAGTACATGCCCGGAGCCGCGCGGAGAAACGGTCCCGCCGCAGCCGGCACGAACGCCGCGAGCGCCTCGCGCACCAACGCGATCTCGTCCTCGCGCACGTCGCGGTCGAGCGCGTCGGGATCGGCGTCGACCCCGCTGCCGTGGTGCGCGGCCTTCACGCCTTCGCCGAAGTCCGGGAAGCCGTACAGCATCCGCGTGCCGTCGCGCTCCACGCACCAGATCGGCAAGCGTTCGGGCGAGACCGCGTCGCGGTCGGCCGGCGCGAACCAGAACTGCACGTTCCGCTCGATGCGCAGCGGGATGCCGAGCTCCGGGGCGACGCGCGCGAACCACGGCCCCGCGCAGAGCGCGAGCCGCTCGCCGGCGACCTGC
>CALEOJ010000224.1 GCA_937910425.1 uncultured candidate division WPS-2 bacterium | reverse complement strand
ACGGTTCGAGGCGACGCCGCACGAGCCACCCCATCCCGGGGACGAGCGGCTCGAAGCGCGACTGCCAGCGAATCGCCGTCCCGCCGTCTGGGGCAGGCTGGAGCGTCACGTCGGCGCGGTAGTCGCGGACGGGCAGCCCGGAGAGGAGCTGGTACGCGAGCCAGTGCGGCGGCTCGAACGCGACGACGCACTCGCGCGTCACCGTCTTACCGTTCGTGAAGCGGCGGATCGCGCCGACCCCGTCCGGCACCGGCGAGCCTTCGCGTTCGAGCTCGGCGGCGTCGAACGGCGTCCATTCCGGCCAGCCGCGCGCATCCGCGAGCAGCGCCCAGACGCGCTCGACCGGAGCGGAGGAATGCGCCGAAACCTCGATCTTCATCAGGCCGTAACGATCTTCGCGGCGTTCTCCAAGCCGAGGGTGCCGATCGACTCCTCGCGCATCTTGTACTTCTGGACCTTGCCGCTCACCGTCATCGGCCAGCCCTCGACGAACATCACGTAGCGCGGGATCTTGTAGTGCGCGATCTGACCCTTGCAGTAGTCGCGCACGTCCTGCGCCGTGATCTCCGAGCCGGCGTGCAGGATCACCCACGCGCACAGCTCCTCGCCGTAGCGCTCGTCGGGGACGCCGATCACCTGCACGTCCTTGATCGCCGGGTGCGTGTAGAGGAACTCTTCGATCTCGCGCGGGTAGACGTTCTCGCCGCCGCGGATCACCATGTCCTTGATGCGCCCGCTGATGTTGACGTATCCGTCGCCGTCCATCGAGGCGATGTCGCCGGTGTGCATGTAACGCGCGGCGTCGATCGCGCCCGCCGTCGCCTCCGCGTTCTCCCAGTAGCCGAGCATCACGCTGTAACCGCGGGTGCACAGCTCGCCCGGCGTGTCGCGTGCGACGATCCGGCCGTCGCCGTCGACGATCTTCACCTCGATGTGCGGGTGGACGCGGCCGACCGTCGCGGTGCGCTTCTCGATCGGGTCGTCGGTCATCGTCTGCGTCGAGACCGGCGAGGTCTCGGTCATCCCGTAACAGATGGTGACCTCCGGCATGTGCATCTCGCTCTGCACGCGCTTCATCACCTCGACCGGACACGGCGAGCCGGCCATGATCCCCGTCCGCAGCGTCGCGAGATCGTAGTCCTTGAACCCCGGCAGCGCGAGCTCGGCTATGAACATCGTCGGCACGCCGTAGAGCGAGGTGCAACGCTCGGCCACGACCGTCTGCAGGGTGAGCTCGGGGTCGAAGGTCCAGTTCGGCACGACGATCGCCGCGCCGTGCGTCGTGCACGCCAGATTCCCGAGCACCATCCCGAAGCAGTGGTAGAACGGGACCGGGATGCAGACGCGGTCGGCTTCGGTGTAGCGGCAGCCTTCTCCGATAAAAAAACCGTTGTTGAGGATGTTGTGGTGCGAGAGGGTCGCCCCTTTGGGGAAGCCCGTCGTCCCCGAGGTGTACTGAATGTTGATCGGCTCGTCGAACTGGCAGCGTGCCTTGCGCTCGGCGAGCGCGGCGTCGTCGACCTCGCCGGCGCACGCGACGTAGTCGTCCCAGCCGGTCTCGCCCTCGTCGGGCTCGGTATCGCCGACGATCACGACCTCGCGCAGCGCGGGCAGCGAGGCGCGCACTTCGCGCACCATCGCGAGGTACTCGCTGGTCTTGTACCGGTCGAGCGCGACCAGCGTGCTGACCCCGCTCTGGCGCAGCGCGTACTCGAGCTCGGAGAGCCGGTAGGCGGGGTTCACGTTCACCAGGATCGCGCCGATCTTCGCGGTGGCGTATTGCACCAGCACCCACTCGAGCGAGTTCGGCGACCAGATCCCCACCCGTTCGCCGTGCTCGACGCCGGCGGCGAGGAACGCCTTGGCCAGCCGATCGGTCTCGGCGGCGAACCGGGCGTAGGTCAGCCGGCGGTTCTGGTGGACCGAGACGACCGCGTCGCTGTTCGGAAAGCGCCGCGCGATGCGGTCGAGGTTGTCGCCGACCGTCTCCCCGAGGAGCGGAACGGGACTCGCACCGTGAGCGTAGGACGGAAGCGCCATCGATGAATGTCACGGCATGGGCGCGCCGAACCCCTGCCTCCGATGACCCCCCTTCGACAAGCTCAGGACAAGCTGATCCCGCACGACGACCTCGTCGCGACCCGGCGCCGGCTGCACGCGCAGCCCGAGCTCTCGATGGTGGAGCACGAGACTGCTGCCTACGTTGCCGAACAGCTGCGCAGCCTCGGGCTCGACGACCTCCGGACCGGGATCGGGATCACCGGCGTCCTCGGAACGCTGAAGGGCGGCAAGCCGGGACCGGTGACCCTGCTGCGCGCCGACATGGACGCGCTGCCGATCGCGGAGGTCATCGACGTCCCGTACAAATCGACCCGGCCCGGGGTGATGCACGCCTGCGGACACGACGGGCACGTCGCGATCCTCCTTGCGGCGGCGCGCACGCTCGCCGCGCGGCGCGTCGAGGTGCCGGGGACCCTCGTGTTCTGTTTTCAGCCTGGTGAAGAAGGGCATGCCGGCGCGAAGAAGATGATCGACGACGGCGCGCTCGAGAACCCGCACGTCGACCGCACCTTCGCGCTGCATCTCTTCAGCGGGCTCGACGTCGGAAAGATCGGCGTGCGCGACGGCGCGTTCTTCGCGTCGGCCGACGAGTTCGACCTGACGATCCGGGGCAAGGGCGGGCACGGCGCGATGCCGCAGCTCGCGGTCGATCCGGTCGCCGCCGGCGCGTATCTGGTGACCATGCTGCAGACGATCGTCTCGCGCGAGATCGCGCCGAAAGATCCCGCCGTCGTGACCGTCGGCCAGTTCATGAGCGGGACGACGTTCAACGTGATCCCCGATGAAGCGACGATGAAGGGGACCGTTCGCGCGTTCGACGCCGAGGTGCGCAAGTCGATGCCCGAGCGGATGCGCCGCATCCTCGAAGGCCTCGCGACGGCACTGCGCTTCGACTATGATTTCGACTACCACTGGTCGTATCCGCCGACCGTCAACTCGCGCGAGATGAACGACGTCGTGCGCGAGGTCGGCCGGCGCGAGCTCGGCGCACAGAACGTCGTGGAGCACGACATCGTGATGTGGGCCGAGGACATGTCGTTCATGCAGGAAGAGCGCCCGGGCGCGTACTTCATCGTCGGGGCGCGCGGCGGCCTCGAGACGTCGTTCCCGCATCACAACGCGCGTTTTGACATCGACGAGCGAGCGCTCGATGTCGGCTATCGCATGATGACGGCGCTTGGGTCCGTCGGCTGAGCCGGGAGCGTTGCAGTTCTCAGCAACCTCTCATTCTAGCCTCGAACATTTCCCAGCCGCCGAGCGTACCGTCGGTGCAACCCTTTCCGAGGAGCAATCGTGTACGCACCGCAGACCGAGCTCGTTCCCGCGCCCGTCATCGTTCGTTTGATCGGGGTTCTCGACGCTGACCTGATCGCTGAGTTCGGCGCCCTGGAGCGCGGACTCGTCGGTGCCGCGGGCGCGACGGTTCTGGTCGACGTCCGTAACGTGCAGCTGCTGGGCGAGACGGATATGGATGCGCTCGCCGGCGTGGTCGCCGGAGCGCGGCGGGAGGGGCGCGACGTCCGCCTCGACGCGCGCAGCCTGGCCTGGAGGCGCGTGGCGAAGAAGAATATTTCCGCCCAGCCGGGTGTCGACGCGCAACTTCGTTCCGTCGTGCGGCGGACGGTGATCCTCGCGCACAGCGCCCGGTACAAGCGCCGCTGATTCACCCTTTGGCCAAAGTGATGCACCGTTTGTCGAATGACAGGGTGCCTCGTTTGGCCGTATTGTCGAAGATCAGATGCGCCACGACGAGCATGACGCGTGCGGCGTCGGCTTTCTGGCCGACCTCTCGCACCGTAGCGGCACCCACGAAGTCGTTCGCCTCGCCCTGACCGCGGTCGGCGCGATGGAGCACCGCGGCGCGCGGGCGGCGGACGGCCGGACCGGTGACGGCGCGGGGATCCTGCTCGAGACGCCGCGGACCCTGTTCCTCCGATATCTCGCCGAAAAACACGTTCGCGTCCCCGAGCAGCACTTGGCGGCGGTGTGCGTCTTCCTCCCGGTCGACGAGGATCTCGCCGCCGCGATGCGCGCCCGCATCGAGCATGCGATCCGGACCGAGGCCGTCAAGCCGATGGCGTGGCGTGTGCCGCCGGTCGATCGCAGCGTGCTCGGGAAGCAAGCCGCGTCGGGCGCGCCCTCGTACGAACAGTTGCTGGTCGACGTCGGCCCGGGCAACGCGCGCGAGCGGATGCGCTCGGTGCGCCGGGCGGTGATCCGAACGCTCCGCGACGAGGGGGACCTCGCCACACTGGTCAGCGCGTCGACGACGAAGGTTGTCTACAAAGGGCTGCTCTCGTCGACGGAGCTGGGCGCGTACTTCGCCGACCTGCGCGATCCGGCGTGCGTCTCGCGCTACGCGGTGTTCCACCAGCGGTTCAGCACGAACACCTCACCGAGCTGGCGGCTCGTGCAGCCGTTCGGTACGATCGCGCACAACGGCGAGATCGACACCATCACCGGTAACCGCGCCTGGATGCGTGCGCGCGGCGTGCTCTCGCCGCGCGGCGCAAGCGACTCGCTCGAGTTCGACGTCGCGCTTGACGCGATGGTCGGCGCCGGCTACCGTGTCGACGAGGCGGTCGATCTGATGCTCGCGCCCGTGATCGACGACGACGACCGTCTGCGCGCCTACTACGACGCGCACATCCCGACCGTTGAGCCGTGGGACGGCCCGGCCGCGATCGTGTTCGCCGAGGGCGACCGCGTCGGCGCCGCGCTCGACCGCAGCGGGTTCCGTCCGCTGCGCTGGTGCCGCACCGAGTCGGGGAAAGTGCTCGCGGCCTCCGAAGCCGGCGTCATCGACTTCGCCGACGATCCGATCGTCGAGCGCGGCCGGCTCGGGCCGGGCGAACGAATCCTCGTGCGGTTCGCGACCGGCGAGCTGATCCGGCCGGACGCCTTCCGCGCGCTGCGGCGCGAGAACGCCGACTTCCGTTCGATCGTTGCGTCGTGGCGCTTCGAAGCGCCGGCCGAGAGCGTGCGCGAGGTCGAGCCCGCCGCGCTGAAGCGCGATCTCGTGCGCTTCGGCTACACGGCCGACGAGTTGAAGCAGATCGTCTCCTCGCTGGCCGGCGGTACCGAACCGATGTGGTCGATGGGCGACGACGCCGCGCCGGCGTTCCTCTCGCGCCGTCTTCCGGTGACCGAGTATCTGCGCCAGCGCTTCGCCCAGGTGACGAACCCTCCGATCGATGCGCTGCGCGAGGGCTTCGTCTTCGACATGCGTGCGTTCGTCGGCAGCGGCGACACCAACGGCGACGTCCCCGCGCCCGGGAGCATCGTCGCGGTCGACACGGCCGTGCTCGAGGAAGGCGCGTTCGACGCACTGGCCTACGACGCGCGGCTGATTCTGCACCGCATCGCCCTCGACTGCGCCGGCACGACGCTGAGAGCGCGCATCGCGGCGATCTGCGACGACGCCGAGCGCGCCGTGCACGACGGCGCATCGTACCTCGTCCTCGACGATCGCAGCGCGGTGCTGCCGGTTCCCGCCGTGCTCGCGGCCGGAGCCGTGCACCAGCGACTCACCAGCTCCGGGCTGCGCCTGCAAGCGTCAATCGCCGCCTGCGACGGGTTCGCGCGCGACGCGCACGGCTGCGCCGCCGTGATCGCCGCCGGCGCGAACGTGGTTACACCCTGGCTGGCCGCGCGCGTCGCGGCCTCCGAGACCGGGTCGGCGACGGCGCTGCTCGAGACGCTGCGCCTCGCGCTGGTCAAGGTGCTGGCGAAGCTCGGGATCTGCACGCTGCGCTCGTACGTCGGTGCGCAGACGTTCGAGGCGCTGGGGCTGAGCCACGAGATCATCCAGGTCTGCTTCCCCGGGATGACGACCCACGTCGCATCGCTCGGCTTCGAAGAGATCGAAGAGGATCTGCGCTCGTGGGAGACGCTTGCGAACGAAGGCGCGGAACCGCCGCAGCGCGGGCTCTTCCGCTACCGCCGCGACGGCGTGAAGCACCACTACGATCCCTCGCTCTTGAAGAACCTGCGCAAGACGATCGTCGCGCGCGACGACGCGGCGTTCCTGGCGCTCTCCGATCAGCTCGAGGAGCGCGAGACGATCTCGCTGCGCGATCTGATCGAGCCGGTCGCGCTCGGCGATCCGATCCCGCTCGAAGAAGTCGAACCGGAAGACGCGATCGTGTCGCGCTTCGTCACCGCCGCGATGTCGCTCGGCGCGCTCGGTCCCGAGGCGCACGAGGCCGTCGCGCTGGGTGCGAAGCTAGCCGGCGCACGCAGCAACGGCGGCGAGGGCGGCGAGGATCCGACCCGCACGCTCAACGCGATCAAGCAAGTCGCCTCGGCACGTTTTGGTGTCGCGCCGGAGTACCTCGCGACGGCCGAGGAGCTCGAGATCAAGATCGCGCAGGGCGCGAAGCCCGGCGAGGGCGGACAGATCCCCGGCTTCAAGGTGACCGCCGAGATCGCAGCGCTGCGCGGCGCGGTGACGGGCCAGTCGCTCGTCTCGCCGCCGCCGCACCACGACATCTATTCGATCGAAGACCTCGCCCAGCTGATCTACGATCTGCGCCGCGCGAACGCCAAGGCGACGATCGCGGTCAAGCTGGTCGCGCAGTCGGGGATCGGCTACGTCGCGAGCGGCGTCGCGAAAGCGCGCGCCGACGTCGTTCACATCGCGGGGCACGACGGTGGAACCGGCGCCTCGCCGCTCGGTTCGATCAAACATGCCGGACTGCCGTGGGAGCTCGGGCTGGTCGAGACGCATCATACGCTGGTCGCCAACGGCCTGCGCGGGCGCGTCGCGCTGCGCGTCGACGGCGGTTTCAAGACGGGCCGCGACGTGATCGTCGCCGCGATGCTCGGCGCCGACATGTTCGGCTTCGGCACGGCGCTCCTGATCGCGCTGGGCTGCATCTACGCGCACCAGTGCCACCTCAACACGTGTCCGGTCGGGATCGCGACCCAGGACGCGGTGCTGCGCGGCAAGTTCCCCGGCACCGCCGACGACGCGGCGACGTTCCTGCGCTTCGTCGCGCGCGACGTTCGGCGCCGGCTCGCCGCGCTCGGCGCGCGCTCGCTCGAAGAGATTCGCGGGCGGAGCGATCTGGTGCGCCCGCGCGACGACCGC
>CALEOJ010000223.1 GCA_937910425.1 uncultured candidate division WPS-2 bacterium | reverse complement strand
TGACTGGGGCGGTCGCCTCCTAAAGAGTAACGGAGGCGCCCAAAGGTTCCCTCAGGACGGTCAGAAACCGTTCGTTGAGTGCATAGGCAAAAGGGAGCTTGACTGCGAGACGGACATGTCGAGCAGGTGCGAAAGCAGGGCTAAGTGATCCGGCGGTACCGAATGGAAGGGCCGTCGCTTATCGGATAAAAGCTACTCTGGGGATAACAGGCTTATCTCCCCCAAGAGTCAATTTGGGCTCTCCGCGCAAGTGATTGCGCGGCAAACTCATTGCTCATATCGGTGGAACCCGCGAAGCGTTCGTGGGCAATACCGAGGGAAGAACAATCACCGTCGAGCGATCGACGGGCTAAACCCTAACGGGCATGCCTCGTGGTTGTTCCCTGTAACGACTTCACACGAAAGTGTGGGATGGACGTGCTGCGCCGGCAACGGCGCAAATCTATCGCGTCCATAATACGCAATGCTCTCGAAAGAGATGAAGGTATAGTCTGCGCTGCAAGTGATTGCAGATGGCCACATCGACGGGGAGGTTTGGCACCTCGATGTCGGATCGTCGCATCCTGGGGCTGTAGTAGGTCCCAAGGGTTGGGCTGTTCGCCCATTAAAGCGGTACGCGAGCTGGGTTTAGAACGTCGTGAGACAGTTCGGTCCCTATCCGCCGTGGGCGTAGGAGATTTGAGGAGTGTCGACCCTAGTACGAGAGGACCGGGTTGAACGAACCTCTGGTGAACCGGTTGTCGTGCCAACGGCATAGCCGGGTAGCTACGTTCGGACCAGATAAACGCTGAAAGCATATAAGCGTGAAACTGACTTCAAGATGAGATCTCAACCTCGAAAGAGTGAAGGGTCGTGGGAGACTACCACGTTGATAGGCCGGAGGTGGAAGGCGAGCAATCGCTGGAGCTGACCGGTACTAATAGCCCGGACACTTAATAAGTACGCTAACAATCGAACGCAATTCGTTTGGCCATGGAAGTTCTTCTCTGTGCAGCTTTCGCCCGCGATCGCCTCGAGCTCAGGCTCGGCATCGCGGAGCGGATCAAGTTTCTGGCGGCCATGGCGGCGGGGTTCCACCCGTTCCCATCCCGAACACGGCAGTTAAGCCCGCCAGCGCCGATGGTAGTCGGACCGCAGGGTCCCTCGAGAGTAGGACGCCGCCAGATAATCCGTAACGAGGAGCCCGCCGATCAGCGATGATCGAGCGGGCTCTTCGCGTTTTTAGTACTCTTGCGGGGCGGCGACCGGTTCGCTGTCGCGCGGTTCGAGCGGCGGCGCCGCATCGACGACGGTCGCATCGGCTCCGACGCGATCGGAGAGCCAGCGGAACCCGAGGAACGCCCCCAGCGCGAAGCCGAGCAGCAGCGCCGGCCCGTGCCAGCCGAGGCCGCTGCGGGCCGGGGCGTCGTCGACGCGGATCTGCTCCAGCTCGTCGGCGGCGTTGCCGGCGAGCGCGAAGGAGTGCGGATCGTAGCGGTTGAGCTTCACGTTGACGTGCCAGCGCTCGCTGTCCGGGATCCCGAGCGCCTCGATCAGGACGTCCGTCAGGCGGTTACGCAGGGCGAACCAGCTCTTCTCATCGACGCCCGGGGCGCTGATCTCCAGGTGGGTGTCGACGATCCCGCCGTCTGCAACGAGCCGGCCGGCGATCGCAAAGTCGCCGGGCTCGAACGCCGTGAAGTGGACGCTCGTCCATTCCGGCTTCTCGTCCGTCAGGATGTCGAGGACGGTCGCGGTCAGCTCGTCGGCCAGGTGACGCTTCGTCTCGGCGTCGAGCGGGAGCGAGGAGAGGCGAAGATACGGCATGCCGCTATCGTACCCGGTCGGTCGCTTCTCACGCCGCCACAGCAAGCCGGACGTCAGAGCTTGGAAACGACTTGCTGGGCGAGCGTCTTCTCCATAGCTTCTTTCTTTTCAATGGGTGAGTCGCCCGTACACGGCGACCTTGAACGCAACATTGCCCTTCTTGACGATGAGGCCGACGTTCTTGCCCCCGCCTAAGGGAGCAGCGCGGTCCCACCGGCTCGTCCACAGAGCTCGCGTTCGCCGACCGAGGTTCGGCGCTCCGCTCGCGGAAGGGTTCGGGGTGGCTTTCTACGTTCGTCAGGGGCGGCTACCCGAGAAGCGGCACGTGCAGTTTCGCGCACCGGGCGGCGCGCTGTACGCCGAAGAGCTGATGTCGACGAAGGGTTTCGAGAGCGTCTACTCGCTCGCGTATCACCTGCGCCCGCCGACCGCGACGCTCGACGTGCAGCCGTGGGAACGTCCGATGGTGCGCTTCCTCCCGAACGACCCCGTCCGTAACCGGCATTGGTTCACCGGCCGGCTGCAGAAGAGCGGCGACGCGGTCGAGGCGCGCGTCCCGCTGGTCGGCAACGACGATATCGTCCTTTCGACCGCGCTCGTCACCGAGCCGATGACGTATTTCTTCCGTAACGCCAGCGGCGATGAGATGCTGTTCGTGCAGCACGGCGACGGCGTTCTCGAGTCCTCGTTCGGTGCGCTGGAGTACCGCGCGCACGACTACCTCTACGTGCCGATGGGGACGACCTACCGGCTGCAGCCGCGCACGCCGACGACCCTGTTCGTCGCGGAATCGTCGGGACAGATCACGATCCCGCGCAAGTTTCGCAACGAGTTCGGGCAGCTCGCCGAACACGCGCCGTACTACGAGCGCGACTTCCGCGCGCCGGTGCTGCAGGATCCGGTCGACGAGGTCGGCGAGTTCGACGTGCGCATCACCGCGAAGGGCCGCCACGCGAAGTACGTCGTCGCGAACCATCCGTTCGACGTCGTCGGATGGGACGGCTACTGCTATCCGTGGGCGTTCAGCGCCGACGAGTACGCGCCGATCACGGGCAAGCTGCATCAGCCGCCGTCCTCGCACCAGATCTGGGACGCGCCGGGCGCCGCCTTCATCCTGTTCGCGCCGCGCATGTTCGACTACCACCCGCTGGCGGTGCCGGCACCCTACAACCACTCGTCGGTCGACTGCGACGAGATCATCTACTACGCGTCGGGAAATTTCATGTCGCGCCGCGGCATCGAGGAAAAGTCGGTGACGCTGCACGCCGCCGGCGCGCCGCACGGCCCGCAACCGGGCGCCGTTGAAGCATCGCTCGGAAAGACGTACACTGACGAGCTCGCCGTCGCGATCGACGCGTACGGTCCGCTACGCATCGCCGAGACGGTCAGCGGTGTCGAGGACGTCGCGTACTTCAGGAGCTGGGTCGCGCAGGCCGCAGTGAGGTAGCCCACCGTGTACCTGCTGCTCAAGACGGTTCATCTCTTTATGGTCTTCAAGCCGGACCTCCCCGCGCTGCCGTAGACCGCTACGGTCCGAGTGCGAACCTGTCCAGCACGACGTAGCGTGCACCGGTGCGTTCGGCGAACGACTGGTAGAGCGTCAGCGCGTCGACGCGCAGGGGCGGCGCGTTCGGCGGCTCGACGGTCGGAAGCGTGGCGCGGCCGTCGGACCGCGCCAGCGTCACGTGCGCATCCGCGTGCGGCTCGAAGGTGAAGCCGAGCGCGGCGAGCGGGCCGCGCGCGGCGCCGCAGAGGGCGGTAAAGGCCGGGACGGGTGCGGCAGGGCCTACCCAGGCGACGCGCGCTTTGCGTGCGTTCGGAAATGCGCCGACGGCGTCGAACGGGACCTCGAACGGTGCGAGGCGCGATGCGGCATCGTTCAGGGCCGACTGCACGGCGCCGACCCGTTCATCGTCGACACCGCCCAAGAACGCGACGGTGAGGTGGTAGTTCTCGGTCGCGACCCAGCGACCGGGCCAGCCGTTCGCGCGAAGCCGGTCCACGACGGCGGCGCATTCCGCGCGCAACGCGTCGTCGAGATCGACTGCGACGAACAACCGGCGCCTCGCCACCTGCATGACGCATGTGCTGTACCCGCGCCGGCGCCCCGGCCCTTCAACCGGGAGAGGCGTGGAGGGAGAGCGGAGAGAAGCGAAATCCTGTGCCGGACTATATCCTGATCCCGCTCCTGCTGGTCCTCATGAGCGTCGGCCTCGTGGCGCTGATCTACTGGGGCAGCTTCGTCGAAGAGCGCCGCAACCGCAACCGCGCGTAGCGGAGAATTGCTGCTGCACGATTCGGCGCGTGTCCTGCGGGACGCCGCGCTATGTGCCGCCTTTCGAGATGTAGGTCACGTTGAGGCGAATACTCCGGATGATCGTTTGGCAGCGGCCGACGTCCGCGTGATGCAGCGAGTTGCCGGCCGGCGATCCGATCTCATCACCGGTCGACTGCAGCAAGAAACCGGCACCATATTGCTTGACGAAGGCAGTGACGTCGTTGTTGGGTCGCATGCCCGGGTACGCGGGCCAGGTCGTGTAGTTCGCGAGCGCGGAGCCGGCCGGATACAGCCAGACGTTCGCGCGCCAGCAGCCGGCATCAGGCGGGCAGGAGATAGCGCTCGCGAAGCCGCCCGGCGGCTGGTTCGCCGTGGTGCCCTGGCTCACGACGGCGACCTGCGTTGCCAAGCGGTACAGCGCGTAGTTGCACTGCGCGTCGGCTGGTGCAACCTGTCCGAACAGCGTCGCCGATCGCAACGTGGCGAGATCCGGCGGCAACTGGAAGATCAAACCTAGTCGAAGGACTTCCGTAAAGAATTCGGGGCACGCGAGCGGCTGGGTCCCTGCATGCCACGATGCCTGGGACATCACGATGCCCCAATCGGTCGTGTTCGCCAGCGTGTGCATCGAGCGCCAGACGCCGGTGCCGTCGGCGAATTCACGCCAGGAGCCGGCCGAGCAGTAGTTGAGATGCGTCCGTTCGTGATGATAGCCGTAGAACTGCATTTGGGTGGACGGGGCGAGGGAGGCGTACCGAAAGACCGAGCTCGTCGCATTCGCCGCGCCGAGACAAACCTGAGGGCTTTGATTGCCGTCGTGGCTCCCGGAATACGCCGTGACGATGAAGCACCCGGTCGTGCCGACGCGTTTGGGATCGAGCACGGCGATGCGCACCTGTGCTTGCTGCGAGATCGTTTGGATCGGCGGCGGCAGCCCGATTGAACGGACGCGGCTGCGCTGGTAGACGTGGAACCCGTCGATCGCGCCGCCGTTCCAGTCCCAAATTAAGATATAAAAGTTGTTCGCCATCGCTTCTTCGCAGGCGACGCCTGCGAAGCCGCCGCCGGCATACGTCGTGCAGTCGGCGACGGATTTCGTCGCGCGGAGGTTTACCGGCGCGGGAATGGCTTGCGCCCGGCCGCCGGTGGGCAGAAGGGACAGCCAAACAGCAACAGCCAGAGCGGCGGCGAGAAGACGGACGCGCATTCTCAGCTCCCTCCGGGACGCTCGGTCCCGGCCGAAACACCCTCGCAGCACCGTGCATTCGACGGCAGGTCCGAGCGAGCATGCTCAACGAGAAGGGGCGCCGCATTGCTGCAGCGCCCCTTCGTCGGAGGTCGCGGTGCCCGCGGTTACGCGACGTGCGCGGGGGCGAGGTCGTGCTGTTGCAGCACGAGGCCGGGCGAGATGATGTGTTTGTTCATCCCGAGCAGCGAGGGATCGACGCCCAGCGCGAGCGCGACCAACTGCGGGAGGTGGAAGATCGGGAGATCGGTCCGGCCCCAGCGTGCGACCGAGTCGGCCTGGTAGCCGTCGAGCGCGAGGTGGCAGAGCGGGCACGGCGTGAGCACCGCTTCCGCGCCTTGGTCCTTCGCCATGCGCATGTTCTGGCCGACCATGTTCGGCGCGATCCCGTCCTTTTCGAGCTGGACGTGGAAGCCGCAGCAGCGCGTCTTGCCGGCGTAGTCGACGGCCTCGCCGCCGAGCGCTTCGATCAGATCTTCGAGCGAGTGCGGGTTGCGGGCCGATTCCCAGCCGTTGACGGACTCCGGCCGGATGATGTGACAGCCGTAGAACGCCGCGACCTTGAGCCCGTTGAGCGGCTTGACGACCATCTTGCGGAGCTCGTCGAGGCCGATGTCGTCGATCAGCAGCCACAGCAGATGGCGGACCATGACGGTGCCGTCGTACTTCGCGCCGAACTTGCCGAGGATCGCGTTCGCCTGGCCCATGTGGCCTTCGTTCTCGAGCAGCTCCTTGTTCGCCGCACGCATGTGGCCGGTGCAGGTCGAGCAGATCGTGATCACGTCGTCGAGCCCGAGCGCCTCCGCCTGCGCGTAGGTGCGCGCGTTGAGGACGCGGGCGACGTCGCGGTTGGTGTCGTTGAGCACCGAGGCGCCGCAGCACGAGGCCGCGGTCAGCTCGACGAGCTCGATGCCGAGCCGGTCGGCCAGAAGCATCGTCGAGTTGAACAGCTCCTTGCACGACTCTTTGGCGACGCAGCCGGGGAAGAACCCGTACTTGCGCATCTGCGCCGACTTCGACTTGCCCTTGATCGCGGGCTTGTCCAGGGTGGCAGCCATCAGAGCGTCGGAGCCTCCAAGGTGTCGAAAATCATCCGAATTTCGTCGACCTTCGGAACGGGTTTGAGGAACAGCGGCGGGATCTTCCCGGCCAGCGCCAACCGGATTCCGAGCGGCGCGACCTTGATCAGACCTCTGATGTTGAAGCGGCCCACGGTGCCTTGGATGACTTCGGTCTCGTGCAGCATCCCCGTCGCCTTGATCGTCTTCGCGACGACCAGCGCGTGGCGGGGGCCGGCGGCGTCGGTGATGCCTTCCTCGATCGTCGCGCGTTTCACCGCGATGATGTCGTCGTGCGGGTCGACGTGCTTCGGACAGTACGAGCATGCGTAGCAGTGCGCGCACAGCCAGAGGTAGTCGTCGCTGATCTGCGCGGCGCGTTCCTTGCGCTTCGAGTCGCGGACGTCTTCGATGAAGCGGTACGCGTACGCGATCGCCGCCGGGCCGGCAAACGCCGGGTCGACCGAGACGACGGGGCACAGCGCGTAGCAGGTCGCGCACATCACGCAGTTGGCGACGGCGACCAGCTTCTTCATGTCCTCGGGCGACACGCGCCGTTCAGTCGCGTGGTCGGAGTCCTTGTCCTTGGGCTGCAGGTACGGCTTGAGGCGCGTGTACTTGTCCCAGAACGGGTCCATGTGGACCACCAGGTCCCGCATGGGCTGGAAGTTCGGCATCGGGTCGATCGCGATCGAGCGGTCGGACTTGAGCACCGTGCGCACCGGCGTCTTACAGGCCAGGCCGGTCGTGCCGTTGATGTTCATCGAGCACGAGCCGCAGATCGCCGACCGGCAAGAGCGCCGGAAGGTGATCGAGCCGTCGATCTCCGCCTTGGCGTGCTCGAGCGCATCGAGCACCGTGGCGGTCTCGGGAAGATCGGTGATCTCGACGCGGTCGCGGTGCGGGACCTCGTCGGTCGCCTGGTCGAAACGGAAGATGTCGAGGGTGTACGCCATGATTTAGTACGACCGAACCGAAGGCTGCCACTTGGTGACGACCACCTTGCGGGAGTAGTCCGGTTCGGGATCGGTCGTCGAACCCTTGTACCGCATCAGCGTGTGGACCATCCATTTCTCGTCGTCGCGCGCGGGGAAGTCCGTTCGCGCCTGCGCGCCGCGTGACTCCTGGCGGTTGATCGCCCCGAGCACGATCGGCTGGGCGATGTCGGCCAGGCACTCGGTTTCGAGCAAGCCGATCAGGTCGGTGTTGAACGTCTTCGACTTGTCCTGGACCGTCATGGTCGCCGCGGCCTCGCGTGCCTGGCGGAGTTCGTCCATCCCGAGCTTGAGGTTGGCTTCGTCGCGGAAGATGAACGCGTGGTCGCTCATCGCGCCGTTGACCATCTTTCGCACCTGGCTGTGACGCTCGCCGCCGGTGCGGGCGAGGATCCCGTCAATGCGGTCTTGCTCGCTCTGGAGCGTCTTGGTCGAGGGCTTCACGTCGCCCAGGTTCTTGATGTAGCCGGAAGCGTGCTGGGCCGAACGGGCGCCGAAGACGATCGTCTCGAGCAGCGAGTTGCCGCCCAGCCGGTTCGCGCCGTGCACCGAGACGCAGGCGCACTCCCCGGCGGCGTAGACGCCCGGGATGCGGGTCGCCCCCCACCCATCGGTCTCGATCCCGCCCATCGCGTAGTGCATTCCGGGGAGGATCGGGATCGGGGTGTCGATCGCGTCCTTGCCGGTGGCGTCGAGCGCGAGCTCGCGAATCTGCGGCAGGCGCTCGAGGATCTTCTCGCGCCCGAGATGCCGGAGGTCGAGGAAGACGCAGCCGTCGACGCCGCGCCCTTCGACGATCTCCGTCCACTCGGCGCGGCTGACCACGTCACGGGAGGCGAGCTCGCCCTTGGTCGGCGCATACCTGAACATGAAGCGCTCGCCCTCGGAGTTGAGGAGGTAGGCGCCTTCACCGCGCGCCGCCTCGGAGAGCAGCACGCCGTTTTCCTTGAGCGAGGTCGGGTGGAACTGGACGAACTCCATGTCCATCAGCGGAATCCCGGCGCGGTAGGCGATCGCCGTCCCGTCGGCGGTCGAGGCGTAGCCGTTGGTCGTCTTGCGGTAGACGCGGCCGAGCCCGCCGGTGGCGAAGATCGTCGCCTTCGCGTTGACCAGCTCCAGCTCGCCGTTGCGCATGTTGTAGGCGATGAGGCCGGTGCCGATCCCGTCCTCGACGCAGAGCGCCGTGGCGAAGTACTCCTCGTAGACCTTGACGCCGAATCGCTCGAGCTGCTCCCACAAGGTGTGTAGGATGACGAGGCCGGTGACGTCGGCGGAGTAGCAGGTCCGGGCCGAGCCCGCGCCGCCGAACGGGCGCTGGGCGATGCGGCCGTCGGGCATGCGGCTGAAGATGCAGCCGCGGTGCTCGAGCCAGATGATCTGGCGCGGCGCGTCGTCGGCCATCGCTTCGATCGAGTCCTGGTCGCCCAGGAAGTCGGAGCCCTTGACGCAGTCGTACGCGTGGTTCTCCGGCGAATCGTCCTCGCGGTTGCCCAGGGCGGCGTTGATCCCGCCCTGCGCGGCGCCGGAGTGGCTCCGGACGGGGTGCATCTTGGAGACGATCGCGACGTCGGCTCCGCGTTCAGCCGCTTCTACGGCGGCGCGCATCCCCGCGAGCCCGCCGCCGATCACGACGATGTCGTGCTTGATCACCTGTGTTGTTCCAGCCCTCTAGAGGTGGCGTATCAGAAGGAGTGTAGCCGGAAAAGGTTTCCGCGACGCACCACCTTCGTCGCACGATGGCGTCCACGCTGCCTCGCCCCGCGAGGCGGCAGAAAGTCGCAAGCGAGCGGCCGGTTCTTTCCGGGCGAGGCGTTCACGGCCGCGGACGGGTTCTAGGGAGGGTTGGTCGCGTTCGCAGGGCGCCCGTACGGGTCTCAGGTAACTGAGCGTACCCGCGCTCGTCCTCCCCGTCGTAGGTTGATTTTCCGTTGAGCTCGTTCGTCCATCTGCACGTGCATTCCGAGTACTCGCTGCTCGACGGCGCGTGTCGCGTCGACACACTCTGTCGCAAGACGGCGGACGAAGGCGCGCCGGGGATTGCGCTGACCGACCACGGCGTGATGTTCGGCGCGGTCGAGTTCTACGATGCCGCGAAGGAGAAGGGCCTCACGCCGATCATCGGCTGCGAGGCGTACATCGCGCCGCGCGGGCGCTTCGACCGGACGGTCCGCGACGAGGCCCACGTCACGCTGCTCGCCGCCAGCGACGTCGGCTACAAGAACCTGACCACGCTGATCTCCAAGGGCTTCCTCGAGGGGTACTACTACAAGCCGCGGATCGACCTCGATCTGCTGGCGCAGTACAACGAGGGTTTGATCGTCCTTTCGGGCTGCATGTCCTCGCTGGTCTCGGCGCCGCTGCTCAAGAACGACTACGAGACGGCGAAGAAGAACGCGAAGATGTTCGGCGAGATCTTCGGCGACCGGTTCTACGTCGAGATCATGCGGCACGGGATGCCGGAAGAAGACGTCATCAACGAGGGACTGATCAAGATCGCGCGGGAGCTGAATTACCCGCTGGTCGCGACCAACGACTCGCACTACCTGACCCAAGGCGACGCGCAGGCCCACGACGTGCTGCTCTGCATCGGCACCGGGAAGACCGTGCAGGACACGAGCCGGATGAAGTTCTTCTCCGACCAGTTCTACGTGAAGTCGGCGGAAGAGATGCGCGAGCTGTTCGCCGACATCCCGGAGGCGTGCGACAACACGCTCGAGATCGTCAAGCGCGTCGACATCAAGATCCCGAACAAAGTGTTCTACCTGCCGGACTACCCCGTGCCCAAGGCCGAAACGGCCGAGCAGCCGACCGCCGAGGACTATCTCCGCGGCATCTGCGAGGAGGGGCTGCTCGCGCGCTACGGGGTCGAACGCGCGACGACCGACGCCGCCTTGCGCGAGCGGATGGAGTACGAGCTCGGCGTCATCAACACGATGGGGTTCGCGTCGTATTTCCTGATCGTGTGGGACTTCATCAAATACGCGCGTGACCGCGATATCCCGGTCGGTCCCGGCCGCGGCTCGGCGGTCGGCTCGGTCGTCTCGTACTGCCTGCGCATCACCGACCTCGACCCGATCAAGTTCGGGCTGATCTTCGAGCGCTTCCTGAACCCCGAGCGCATCTCGATGCCGGATATCGACACCGACTTCTGCGTCGAGCGCCGCGACGAAGTGATCCGCTACGTCACCGACAAGTACGGTAAGGACCGCGTCGCCCAGATCGTCACGTTCGGGACGATGGCGGCGCGCGCCGCCGTGCGCGACGCCGGCCGCGCGCTGGGCGTTCCGCTCCCCGACGTCGACCGCGTCGCGAAGCTGATCCCCTCGGGTCCGACCGGGATGACGATCCCGCAGGCGCTCGAGCAGATCCCTGAGCTCGGGCTCGCTTACAGCAACGACCCGCAGATCCGCAAGCTGCTCGACACCGCGAAGTCGATCGAAGGGCTCGCCCGCAACGCGTCGACCCACGCCGCCGGCGTCGTGATCTCGAAGAACCCGCTGACCGATCACGTGCCGCTGGTGAAGATCGGCGACGACGGCATCAACACACAGTACGACATGAACATGGTCGAGCGCGTCGGCCTGCTGAAGATGGACTTCCTCGGGCTGCGCAACCTCACGGTGATGAAAGCCGCCTCGGACGAGATCCGGCGCACGGTGAACCCTGAGTTCGATCTCGCTGCGATGCCCGACGACGATCAGAAGACGTACGAGATGATCAGCCGCGGTGATACGCTCGGTATGTTCCAGCTCGAGTCGGACGGAATGAAGCGCGTCTGCACCGAGCTCAAACCGTCGCATCTCGGCGACATTATTGCGCTAGTCGCGCTGTATCGCCCCGGACCGATGGAGTGGATCCCGGACTACATCGCCGGCAAGCACGGCCGTAAGATTCCGTCGTACATTCACTCCAAGCTCGAAGCGATTCTCGCCGAGACGTACGGCGTGGCGCTGTACCAGGAGCAGGTCCTGAGGATCGCGCGCGATCTGGCGGGATTTTCCATGGGGCAGGCCGACGAGTTGCGCAAGGTCGTCGGGAAAAAGCAAAAAGATAAGATCCCGTACTACAAGCAGAAGTTCATCGATGGGTGCGCGATCAACGAGATCTCGAAAGATGTCGCGGAACGCGTGTTCTCGTTCATCGAGCCGTTCGCGGGGTACGGCTTCAACAAGGCACACGCGGTTGCGTACGGCTGGATCGCGTATCAAACCGCGTATCTCAAAGCGAACTACCCACTGCAGTATTTTGCCGCGCTGATGTCGTCGGTGCGGGACAAGACCGACAAGCTCGTCGAGTACATCGACGAGGCGAAGAAGATGGGGATCGCGGTGCTGCCCCCGGATGTCAACGCTTCGCTGGTGGATTTCGCGGTTGTCGGTCAAGAGATCCGGTTCGGGCTCGCGGCCGTCAAGGGCGTCGGCGAGAACGCGGTGCGCTCGATCCTCGGCGCGCGCGATGCGGGTGGGTCGTTCGCCGACCTATACGACGTCGTGAACCGCGTCGACGTCAAGGCCGTGAACCGCAAGGTCTACGAGGCGCTGATCAAGTGCGGCGCGCTCGACCCTCTGCCCGGGAACCGCGCCCAGCTGCTCGACGCGCTCGACGGCGCGCTGGAAGGCGCGGCACGCGAGGCGCGCGACCGCGAGATGGGCCAGAGTTCGCTGTTCGGGATGATCGAGGAGCCGCACCCTGCGCTCGCCCCGTCGCTGCGCGCGCTGCCCGCCCCCTCGACGATGGAGCAGCTGGCGTGGGAGAAGGAGACGCTCGGGATCTTCGTCTCCGGGCACCCGCTCGCCGACGTGACGGAAGCGCTGGCGCGGACCGGCGCGGTCCCCATGCGCGATCTGCGCAACATGGAGGACGACAGCCAGGTGAAGATCGCCGGGCTGGTGACCGCCGTGCGCCGAACGCTGACCAAGGCGCAGACACAGATGCTGTTCGCGACCGTCGAAGACACGACCGGCGCGATCGAGTGCATCGTGTTCCCGAAGCAGTACTCGGAGCTGCAGGCGCGTTTCGTCGAGGACGGGATCGTCGTCGTCACCGGTCGCGTGCGCCTGCGCGAGCGGCGCGGCACGACCCCCGGCGAAGAGGCCCCGCTCGACGTCAACGTTTCGGTGAACGACGTGCAGCCGTTCCACCGCGGCAACGTCCGGACCGCGCCGCTACCGCCCGACGGCTGGCACGTCACCATCAATTCACGCGAGCACATCGACAACGTCGCGCTGCTGATCTCGGAATGGTCCGGTACCACGCCGCTCGTGCTGCACATCAACGGCTCGACCGTGCAACGCGGCGTCGCGTCCGATCGCCGCGTCCGCGAACGCCTCGTCGCGATCGTCGGCGAAGCGAACGTGACCGAAGGGTCTCCGTAGCGATGCGACTGCCGGCCGGGGTTCGGGACTGGTTGCCGCACGAGCTGGCGCGTAAGCGCGAGATCGAGCAGCAGATGCGCGCGGTCTTCGGGCGCTGGGCGTACGAGGAAGTCCAGACGCCGATCGTCGAGCGGTTCGACGTGCTGGAGCGCGGCCTCGGTGAAGAGGCGAGCGAGCTGCTCTTTCAGTTCAACGACCGGCGCTCGACCGCGCTCGCGCTGCGCCCGGAGATGACGACGCCGGTCGCGCGGCTCGTTTCGACGCGAATGCGCGAAGCGCCGCTGCCGCTGCGACTGGCGTACATCGCGCCGGTCTTCCGCTACTACGAGCAGCCGCAGGAAGGGCGGATGCGCGAGCTGACCCAGGCCGGTGTGGAGCTGATCGGCGCGGCCGGCATCGACGCCGACGCAGAGACGCTGTTCATGGCGATCGAAGGACTCGACGAGATCGGATTGCGCGACGCGCGCTTCGACATCAACGACGCGCGGGTCGTCGACGGGATCCTCGACGGGGTCGGGCTCGACGGTGACGCGGCGCGCGACGCGAAGGAGCTCATCAAGGTGCGCAACCTCGTCGGCGGGAGTTCGGCCGGCCGGCGCTGGTCGAGTTCGCGCAGCTGCGCGGGCGGCACGATGCGATCGAGCGCGCGCGCGGGATCTGCCGCACGCCGGAGTCGCGTGAGGCGCTCGACGAGCTCGACGCGATGCTGGAGCGCGCCGACGCGCTCGGCTACCGGGCGCGCGTGACCGTCGACTTCGCGCTGCTGCGCGATCTCGAGTACTACACGGGGTTCCTGTTCGAAGGCTACGTCGAAGAGATCGGCTTCTCGCTCTGCGGCGGCGGCCGATACGAT
>CALEOJ010000222.1 GCA_937910425.1 uncultured candidate division WPS-2 bacterium | reverse complement strand
CGCGCTCGGCGCCGGCGCGGCCGCGGCGGCGATCGTCGGCGCGCTGGCGATCGCCGGGCGCGGCGTCTACGGCGTCATGCTGACCTTCGCGTTCAACGAGATGGCGTACTACATCGCGTTCCAGTGGCGCGAGGTCACCGGCGGCGACAACGGCCTGCGCGGGATCCCGCGCCCGGACGTCCTCGGGATCTCGGTCGACGATCCGACCCGTTACTACTACTTCACCGCGCTGGTCGTGCTGCTCGCCTTCGCCGCCGTGCTGCGCCTGAACGCTTCGCCCTTCGGCGCGGTGCTGCGCGCGATTCGCGAGAACGAAGAGCGGGCGCGTGCGATCGGCTATCGCGTCCGCCGCTTCAAGATCGCGGCGTTCGCGATCTCCGGCGCGCTCTCGGGGCTCGCCGGCGGACTGTACGCCGAGCTCTACCGGTTCGTGCCGCTGCAGGCGATCGATCTCGACACCTCGACCAGCATCGTCGTCGCCGCGCTGCTGGGCGGCACCGGCTCGCCGTACGGTGCGCTGCTCGGCGCGGCGATCTTCACCGTGCTCTCGAACTCGCTGAGCCACGTCTGGTCGCACTGGCCGCTGATCTTCGGACTGGTCTTCTGCGCGGTCGTCCTGTTCTTCCGCGGCGGGCTGTGGAGCCTCGCCGAGCGCTGGAGCCGCCGTGCTGCGCACGCGTGACCTCGCCAAGCGCTTCGGCGCGCACGCCGCGGTCGACGGCGTCGACCTCGAGATCCGCGAAGGGACGCTGCATGCGATCATCGGACCGAACGGCGCGGGGAAGACGACGCTGTTCAACCTGCTGAGCGGCGAGCTGCGGCCGAGCGCCGGCACGATCGCGTTCGCCGGGCGCGACGTCACCCGGCTCGACGCGACGAGCCGCTCGCAGCTCGGGATCGGCCGCTCGTTCCAGCGCACGAACGTGTTCCCGAAGCTCACCGTGTTCGAGAACGCGCGGCTGGCGGCGCAGTCGCGCACGAAGCACAGCGCCGAATTCTGGCGCACCGCCGCGGCACTCGCTGCGGTGAACGCGCGGACCGAGGCGGTGCTGGCGGAGTTCGGTCTGCTCGAGCATCGCGCGCGGCTTGCGAGCGAGCTCGCCGGCGGCGATCAGCGGCTGCTCGAGCTCGCGATCACGCTGGCGACCGATCCGGTGCTGCTGCTGCTCGACGAACCGTCGCAGGGGCTCTCGCCCGAGGACGCACGGCACCTGATCGACCGCATCGGCACGCTCGCCGCGCGCTACACCATCGTCCTGATCGAGCACAACATGCCGCTGGTGATGCGGCTCGCCGGCGAGATCACGGTGATGAACTTCGGCCGCGTCCTGGCCCACGGAACGCCCGACGCGATCCGCGCCGACCCCGCGGTCCGTGCGGCGTACCTGGGGAAACGCGCGTGACGCTGCAGCTGACCGGCGTCGACGTCTACTACGGTCCGAGTTGGATCCTCAAGGGCGTCTCGCTGGCGGTCCCTCCGGGCGGCGTCGTGGCGCTGCTCGGCCGGAACGGTGCCGGGAAGTCGACGACCCTCAAGACGATCATGGGACTCGTCGCGCCGCGCGCCGGCTCGGTGCGCTTCGGCGATGCGGAGATCGGCGGCGAGAAGCCGCACGCGGTCAACCGGCGCGGGATCGCCTATGTCCCCGAGGAGCGCCGCATCTTCCGCGACCTCACCGTCGACGAGCACCTCGCGATCGCGACCCGTTCGGCGGCGTGGCCGCCGGAGCGGATCTTCCGGCTCTTTCCGGCGCTGCTCCCGCTGCGCGAGCGGCGCGGCCGGTTCCTGAGCGGCGGCGAGCAGCAGATGCTGGCGATCGCCCGAGCGCTCGTGACCGGTCCGCGGTTGCTCCTGCTCGACGAGCCGTCCCAGGGGCTCGCCCCGGTCGTCGTCGACGCTGTGATAACATCGATCGAGGCGATGCGCGACGAGGGTCTGGCGATCTTGCTGGTGGAGCAGAACGTCGAGCTCGCCCTGGACGTCGCCGACCACGCCGCGATCATCGATCAAGGCGCGATCGTCTTCGAGGGGACGGGCGCGGAGCTGCGCGGGCGCGGCGACCTTCAATCGACTTATCTCGGCGTCGGCACGTGATCCCGAAAGGACCAAGGACGATGATTCGCAAGCGCTTTCTCGCAACCACTGGCGGCGCCGCCGCGGCGACCGCCCTCGCCGGGGTCCCGGCGGCGGCGGCCGATGAGGTCGTCTTCGCCGGCATCTACTCGTCGACCGGCGCGTATGCGGCGTTCGGCCGCGACACCGATCGCGGCTTTGCGCTGGCGGTCAACGAGGTGAAAAAGTCGGCCGGCGGCCACCCGATCAAGTACATCACGCGCGACGACCAGACCAAACCGGACGTCGGCCAGCAGCAGGCGACGGACGCCTACGAGCACGACGGCGCGCGATTCTTCGCGGGCTGCGCGTCGAGCTCCGTCGCGCTCGCGATCGCGCAGGTCGTGAAGGACAAGCACGCGCTGTTCTGGACCAGCGTCGGCGCCGACGAGATCACCGGCAAGGACTGCAACGCGTTCACGTTCCGCTGGTCGGTTCCGGCGTACGGTGCCGTCCGCGCGACGATGTATCCGTTCATCAAGCAGTTCCCGAACGCGAAGAAGTGGTACACGATCACGCCCTCGTACGTCTTCGGCGAGTCGTTGCTGACGAACGTCAAGGAGGTCGCACAGGAGCGCGGCCTGACGCTGATCGGCAACGACTACCATCCGCTGGGCGCCACTGAGTTCTCCAACTACATCGCGAAGGCGGCGGCTGCCAAGCCCGACGTGCTGTGCCTGCTCAATTTCGGCGGCGACGCGATCAAAGCGCTCAAGACCGCGACCAGCTACGGCCTGAAAAAGACGACGCAGATCCTCTACGTCTGGAGCGGGGGCCTGCTCGATTTCGCCGGAATCGGACCCGAGGATCTCGAGGGCGTGCACGTCGGCTGCCAGTACTGGCACGAGTCGACCGCCGCGACGCGTAAGGCGAGCGAATCGTACAAGACCGCGTACGGCGAGCCGCTCGGGTACGTCGGCGCGAGCGCGTACATCGAGGCCAAGCTGACGTTCGAGGGGATCGAGCGCGCCAAGTCCGTCGACCCCGCGCACGTCGCGAAGGCGCTCGAAGGCTTCAAGTACGGGGGACCGACCGGTGCCGAAGAGGTGCGCGCGTTCGACCACCAAGTGATCAAACCGTACTACCTGCTGCTCGGCAAGGCGAAGAGCGCGATGAAGGACCAGTGGGACTACGTCGACACCGTCGCGTCCGGGTCGTATCCCGTCCCACGCGAACGGAGCCTGTGTAAGCTGTAGAGGCGTCGCGCCGTCGCGGCGCGTAGTGGTGATTGTTTTGAAGCGCTTGGGTGTAGCCGTTCTCGCCGGCATTCTGCTCTGTCCGACTGTCGCCGCGGCGCAGGTTGCTTCACCGGCGGAGCCGGCGAACGTGGTGCGCGCAACGCTCGCCAACGGGATGAGCGTCATCCTGCTGCCGAACAAGCTTGCACCCGTCGTGACGACGCTGATGTCGTACGGCGTCGGCTCCGACGACGATACGATGCCCGGAATCGCGCATGCCACCGAGCACATGCTCTTCCGCGGGACGTCGACGCTCTCGGGCGGACAGCTGGCGGACATTGCCGCGCGCATGGGCGCGCAGTACAACGCGTACACCAGCAACGAGCAGACGCTGTACTACTACAAGCTGCCCTCGACGTACGTCGACGTGGCGCTGCAGATCGAGGCCGACCGCATGGCGCACGCCGCGATCCGGGCCGCCGACTGGGCGACCGAGCGCGGCGCGATCGAGCAGGAGATCCGCGCCCAGGAGAGTCTGCCGGGGTACAAGATCGGACGGCAGTTGCGCGAGGTGTTTTTCGCGGGGACACCGTTCGCGACGGCCTCGGGCGGCACGGTGCCGACCTTCGAGAAGATGACCGCCGGCGACATCCGTACGTTTTACCGCAACTGGTACAAGCCGAGCAATGCGACGCTGATCGTCGCGGGCGACATCGATCCGCAGCAAGCGCTGGCGCTGGTGCACCACAGGTTCGACGCGATCCCCGACGCCGCCGTGCCGGCGCGCCCCCCGATCGAGGTCCCGCCGCTCAAGACCACAAACCTCGAAACGACGATCGACTTTCCGATCGGCTTCGGCGCGCTCGCCTTTCGCGCGCCGGGCTCGAACGACGCGGACTACGCGGCCTCGCAAGTGCTGAACCAGGTGTTCGCCAGCGGTCGCGGCGCGCTGGCCGATCTCGTCGCCGACGGCAAGCTGCTCGCGATCCTACCGCTCGGCAACGCCTTCCCCGAAGTCGGCGCGGGCTTTCTGCTCGCGATTCCGGCCAAGGGCGGTACCGCACAGACCGCGCAAGCGCTCATCGCCGGCGTGCTGACCGACTACCGCACGAACGGCGTCCCCAGCGATCTGATCGACGCGGCGAAGACGCGGATGCTCAGTCAGCAGGCCTACCGGCAGTCGTCGATCACGGGGCTCGGGATCGCATGGGCCGAGGCGAACGCGCAGCACCGCACGTCGCCCGACGCAATCTACGATGCGATCGCGAAAGTCACCGCCGACGACGTCAACCACGTGCTACGCACGTACTACACGCCCGAGCACCAGATCTCGATGGTCATCGATCCCAAACCGTCGAGCACGATTCCGAAGGTCGATCCGGACGCCGGCGTCGAGCACATCGGCTTAGATCGGA
>CALEOJ010000221.1 GCA_937910425.1 uncultured candidate division WPS-2 bacterium | reverse complement strand
GGATCGCCGAGCAGCGCCGCCGCATCGTCGTTCGTGCTCGCGGTCTCAGCGACGTAGCGCACGTCGGCGAAGCGTGTGCCGGCGAGCGCGTCGCGCACGCGCGCGACGGCGAGAGGTGCGTCATCGTCCGGCACGTATAGCAGGTCCGCTATGGCAGTGGAACGGACCTTGATTCTCGCAAAAGCCGACGCGGTCGTCCGCGGACTCGTCGGCGAGATCCTCGCGCGCTTCGAGCGCCGCGGCTACGCGATCCTCGGGCTCAAGCTGATGCACGTCACGATCGAGCAGGCGAAGCGGCACTACGCCGAGCACGAGGGCAAACCGTTCTTCGAGGGTCTGGTCGCGTACATCCCCGGCTCGCCGATCGTCGCGATGGTGATCGGCGGCGAAGACGCGATCGAAGGCTGCCGTTCGACGATCGGCGCGACGAACCCGATCAAAGCGACCCCGGGGACGATCCGCGGCGACTACGGTCAGACGATCGGCCGCAACCTGGTGCACGGTTCGGACTCACCAGCTTCGGCGGAACGCGAGGTTGCGATCTTCTTCCGCGACGACGAACTGTTCCCGCGCGCAAATTTCCTCGGCGACTGGGTCGCGGCGCGCTAGATGTCGATCGAGTCGCTGCGCGGCGGGGGACGGCCGCTGATCGAGAGCGTGCGCGCGCGTGAAGTGCTGGACTCGCGCGGCAACCCGACGGTGGCCGTCGCGGTCGCGACCTCGTTCGGCGCGGTCGAAGAAGCGCTCGTGCCGTCCGGCGCGTCGACCGGCGCGCACGAAGCCGTCGAGAAACGCGATGGCGATCCGAAGCGCTACGGCGGGAAAGGCGTGCTCAAGGCGGTCGCCGCGGTGAACGAGATCGTCGGCCCCGCGATCGAGGGGATGGACGTGACCGCGCAGCGCGAGATCGATCGCACCATGATCGAGCTCGACGGCACGCCCAACAAGGGGAACCTCGGCGCGAACGCGCTGCTTGGCGTCTCGCTCGCCGTCGCGCGCGCGGCAGCCGTCTCGCTCGGCGTGCCGCTCTATCGCTATCTCGGCGGTCCGTCGGCCGCGACGCTGCCCGTTCCGATGATGAACGTGATCAACGGCGGCAAGCACGCCGAAGGCGCGCTGCAGTTTCAAGAGTGCATGATCGTCCCCGTCGGCGCGCCGACGATCGCCGACGCCGTTCGCTGCGGCGCGGAGGTCTTTCACGCGCTCGGCAAGATGCTGCACGAGACCGGACACCAGACGCTGGTCGGCGATGAGGGAGGCTACGCGCCGAAGCTCGACTCGATCGACGAGGCGATGAGCATCATGGTCGCCGCGATCCGGAAGGCCGGGTACGCGCCCGGTGACGACGTCGCGATCGCGCTCGATCCGGCCGCCAGCGAGTTCTACCGCGACGGCAAGTACTGGCCGCACGTCCCCGACGACCATCCGCTCGACGCGGCGCAGATGGTCGGGCTCTACGAAGGCTTGTGCGCGAACTACCCGATCGTCTCGATCGAGGACGGCCTGGCCGAGGACGACTGGGACGGCTGGAACCTGCTCACGCAGCGTCTCGGCGCGCGCGTGCAGCTGGTCGGCGACGACCTCTTCGTGACGAACGTGGAGCGGCTCGAGCGCGGGATCCGCGACGGCTGCGCCAACGCGATCCTGATCAAGGTCAACCAGATCGGGACGCTCACCGAGACGCTGGATGCGGTCGAGACCGCCCACAAGGCCGGCTACCGGGCCGTGATCTCGCACCGTTCGGGCGAGACCGAAGATACGACGATCAGCGATCTGGCCGTCGCGACCGGCGCCGGCCAGATCAAGACCGGCTCTCTTTCGCGCAGCGACCGGATCGCCAAATATAATCGTTTGATGGCGATCGCCGAAGACTTAGGTACGGGTACGGCGCGCTATCCCGGGAAGAAGGCCTTTGCGTCCTTGGCGAAGAGCTAGGGTGCCGGGCCCGTAGCTCAGCGGTAGAGCAGCCGGCTCATAACTGGTAGCGCGCTGGTTCGAATCCAGCCGGGCCCACAACTCTTCGGCCGACAGTGTGATCGTTTCGCGAACCTCTCTCTTTCCGCGTGACCGCATCTTCGCGCGCCTCGACGCGGCCCGCGCCGCATCACGCTCGTCGAAGCCGACGACGACAACATCGCATCGCTGGCCGCGATCGTCGACAAGCTGGCGCAGCCGGGCTCACCGATCGCACCGGCCGCGATCAGCGACAGCTGGGGCGCGCCGGAGACGAGCGACGTCACCGAACTGGAGCACTCCTTCGCACATCCCGGCGTGCCGATCGTCGCGAGCGCCGGTGACGACCGGCGCGTCGAGTTCCCGGCCTCCTCGTCGAACGTGGTCTCGGTTGCGGGCACGACGCTCTCGCGGGGGCTGCTCTCGGGCTGGAGCGAGACCCCGTGGACTTCGTCGGGGACGGGCTGCAGCGGATACTTCGCCGCCGGCTCCTGGCAGCACACCAGCTGCGGCAAACGCAGTGTCGCGGACGTCTCGGTCGTCGCCGACCTGAACCCCGGGATCGCGGTCTACGACACGGCCGCCGGCGGCTGGGTCGTATACGGCGGGACGAGCGCGGGCGCGCCATTTGTCGCCGGCCTGTTCGCCGCGGCACATGACTACCCGGCGAACGGCGTCGGCGCGGCACCGGTGTACGCGAAGGCGTCGCATCTGAAGGCAGTCGCAGGCTCGAACATCTCGCTCGGTTCACCGAGCGGATTGGGGGCGTTCTAAACGCAGGTAACGCACCGCCGCGCGGGCAAGTGGCGCCGGTCCCCGGCGCCATAGTCTATCGGTTAGGACGCCGCCCTTTCAAGGCGGAGAGACGGGTTCAATTCCCGTTGGCGCTACCAACAAGAACCCCGTCGAAAGGCGGGGTTTGTTCTTCACTGAGCCGTGCTGCTAACACCGTTTGCAGTAAGGGTGCGGAATGCCCTGAGGACGAAACTGCGCTGCATGCCTCGGAAGGCGAGTTCTCCGTGAGGGCGGTTCTGGCCGCGGTCGTGGGCGCGTTCGCGATTCGGGTTTCGTGAAAGATTCGGAGCCCGACTACCGGTTCACCCTTGCAAACGAACGCACGTTCTTGGCGTATGTTCGAACGGCGCTCGCCCTCGACGGCGCAGGGCTCGCCGTGGTGCAATTTCTGACCAAGGTCGGAAGTCAGCGCGGTCGCGAGATCGTCGGCATCCTGCTTGTCCTCGGCGGCCTCGGCACGCTGCTCGCCGGCTTCTTGCGGTGGCGAATGGTGCAGGCCGCGATGCGAGCTGATGATCCATTGCCGACCTCATGGATCCCGCTGGCACTCACCGTCATCCTCGGCATCGGATCGCTCGTTGCGGCGCTATCCCTCGCTTTGCGGTGAATCACACGATAACGCCGCCCGGTGTGGCACGCGAGCGGACCTCTCTTGCGTGGCGACGTACGTCGCTGGCGTTCGCAATCAACAGCATCCTGCTTTTGCGCTCTCCCGATGCATGGCTTCAGGTCGCCGCGTTGACTGCCTTGGCGGCGGCGGCCGGAATCGCAGCGGTGTCGTCGACGAGTTTTCGCAACCCGGACACGCGCGGGTGGTTCGCCGGCGGAAATCGTCGAGCCGAAGTTCTCGCGCTGTTGGCAGCCGCGGTCGGGATACTCGACTTGATAGCCATCACCCGATGACGCGCACAGTCGAAGAGCTTGTTATCCGCGGTGATCGCGAGGTTTCTCCGTGCTCGAAGCGGATTCGCCGTTCCGAAGGGTGAAGTGCGTTCGATGGCTAGCAGCAAATGAACCGCGGGCTGATCGCATTGGGCGGCCTCGTCATCATCTTGGTGATCGTGGGGATGACGCTGGCCGGGACGTACAACCGGTTGGTCACGCTCGACCAGGCGGTCCAGTCACAGTGGGCTCAGGTTGAAAGCGTCTATCAGCGCCGCGCCGATCTGATCCCAAATCTCGTGTCGACCGTCAAGGGTGCCGCGAATTTCGAGAAGAGCACGTACATCGCCGTCGCGGAGGCGCGCTCCAAGGTGGGTCAGCTCAACCTTGGCAGCGGGGTGCCGAACGATCCCGCCGCGTTCGCGAAGTTCAGCGCCGCGCAGGATGGTCTCTCGTCGGCCCTATCGCACCTGCTCGCGGTCGTCGAAAACTATCCCGATCTCAAAGCGAGCCAGAACTTTGCCGATCTGCAAGCGCAACTCGAAGGGACGGAGAACCGGATCGCCGTCGAGCGAATGCGCTTCAACAAGGCCGCTCAGGCCTTCAATACCACGCGCGACTCGTTCCCGACCGTCATCGTCGCCGGCTTGTTCGGGTCGCGCTTCAACGAGAAGACGTATTTCAAATCGCAGCCGGGTTCGGAGGCCGCTCCGACGGTGAAGTTCTAGCCGGATGAGCGCCCTCCGTTGGCCCTTGGCGCTGCTGATGCTGATCGGCCTGGGGACCGCGGCGAACGGCGCCGAGGTCTCCATCCCGCCCTCGCCGGCGCAATGGGCTACCGACACGGGGGGCTTTCTGAAGCCGCAAACCGTTGCGGCCCTCGACGCTCGCCTGCGCGCGTATCAAGCTAATACCGGACATCAGGTTCTGGTGTACGTGGCGCCGACGACGGGGGCGACGCCGACCGAGGACTGGACGGTGCGCGCGTTTGCACGCTGGAAAGTTGGGCGGAAGGGATTGGATGACGGTCTGATCCTGTTCGTTTTCTCGACCGACCACAAGGTGCGTATCGAGGTCGGTTACGGGCTCGAGCAAACCGTCACCGATGCGACGGCAGCGCGCATCATCCGCAACACGATCACGCCGAAGCTTCGCGCCGGCCAACCCGACGCAGCCGTGGTCGCGGGCGTCGACGACATTCTCGGTACCATCGGCGGCGAGGCGCCGAACGGGCGCGCCACACCCGCACCGGCCTCATCGGACACTGGTTCGGACCCCGTAGGCGTCGCAATCGGCGTACTGCTGGGCCTTCTGATTGTGTTCGGGGTTATCGTTACGGTCGCGCGAATGCCTCGCGGTCCTTTCATCGGTGGCCGTAGCGGCGGAGGCGGCTTTTGGAGCCTCGTCTCCATGGGCGTCGGTTCCGTGGGCGGCGGCTTCTCGGGCGGCGGATTTTCCGGCGGCGGCGGTTTTTCGGGCGGGGGAGGAGCGACCGGCTCATGGTGAATGCGCGGCTGCACCGGTTCGTCGACAAGAAACGAGTTCGGGATGCGATCGTTCGGGCCGAAGAAGCGACCGATGCGCCGATCTCGGTTTCAATCGTGCCGCACGTCAAGGGAGACGTTCATGCGGCGGCCTTGCGCGCGCTCCGGCTCCGTGGTCTCTCTCGGGCACCCGATCGCAACGCTGTGCACTTCTTTGTCGTCCCGTCGCGGCGCGAATTTGCCGTCGTCGGCGACGCGGGCGCGCACGCGCGGCTCGGGCAAGAAGCATGGGATAGCGTGGCGGCGACCGTACAGAAACATTTTCGTCTGGGCGATCCGACCGCCGGCTTAGTTGCGGGGATTGAAGAAGTGGGCCACCATTTGGCACGGCACTTCCCCCGAAAGCCGTCTCCCTCGCGCTAAGCTCGATGCGGCGCCGCCGTAGCTCGTGCGTTCACGCTTGTCCGTTGCCGACGCTGATTTCGTCATCGGTGAGATGACAGCCGGGATCGGAGGCCCAGACATTGCCGGTCATCGCGTAGGCCCGGGCTCGAAAATTGCCCCCGCACACGTCGAAGAACCGGCATGAACGGCAACGGCCCTCGATGTGGTCCTTGCGGTTGCGCAGCGCCTGCAGCATCGGGTTCGACTCGTCGCTCCAGATCTCGCTGAACGGCCGCTGCTTGACGTTGCCGAAGCTGATCCAGCGCGAGAACTGGTCGGGATGGACCTCGCCGAGCCAGTCGATGTCGGCGATGCCGGTCCCTGACGAGCTGCCGCCGCCGCCGTTCCAGCGCATCAGCTCGTAGGCGCGCGCCGCCAGCGGATCGCCGGCCTCGGCGAGCCGCAGGTATGCGTACGGTCCGTCGGCATGATTGTCGACCGTCAAGATCTCACGCGGATCGCCCTTCGCGACCAGCTCGCGCGTGCGCCGGAAGATCGTGTCGAGCGCTGCGCGCGTTTGGGCGGCGGAGAGCTGTTTCGTGTCTTTACCGCGCCCCGCCGGCACGAGGTGGTAGAAGCACGCGCGTTCGACGCCTTCGCGTTCGATGAAATCGAAGGTCGCGTCCAGGTCGGCGACCGTGTGCGGCGAGAGCGTGAGACGCAGACCGACCTTCTGTCCGACGGCCTTGAGGTTGCGGATCCCCCGGACCGCGCGATCGAACGCCCCGGTGACGCCGCGGAAGAGATCGTTCGTCGAGCCGACGCCGTCGAGCGAGATGCCCACGTACGCGAAACCGAGCTTCTTGATCGATCGCGCGGTCTTCTTGTCGATCAGCGTCCCGTTGGTGGAAAGCGTGAGCTTGAGGCCGCGCGAGCGCGCGTGCGCGGCGAGCTGCAGCGTATCTTTCCGCGCCAGCGGTTCACCGCCCGACATCAGCACGGCCGGTACGCCGAACGCCGCGAGATCGTCCAGCAGCTTGCAGCCCTCGTCGAAGCTGAGCTCGCCGTCGTACTTCATCGCCGCCGAATCGCTGTAGCAGTGCAAGCACTTCAGGTTGCAGGTCCGGCTGAGGTTCCAGACGACCACGGGGCGGCGAGCACGTGCCGACTGCGGAGCGCCCGCGCCGTGACCGTAGCGCAGCGCGTCCATCGGCTGATCGAGCCCGCACAGGATCTTGGTGACGTTAAACATGCGCCGGCGCCTCCGCGGTTGGTGCCAGATAGATGCACGAAGGATCGCTTGCGAACGCGTCGCCGCTCGTCAGGAACGCGCGCGAGCGTGAGCCGCCGCAGATCCCTCGGAAGTCGCAGCGGCCGCATTTCCCGAGAAAGGTCTCGGGCCGTCGCAAGCGCTGCATCAGCGGGTCGTCGCGGTAGAGCTCCAAGAGCGACCGCTCGCGCACGTTGCCGATGCGCACGGGCAGGAAGCCGCTGGGATAGACGTCGCCACGGTGCGAGACGAAGACGAAGCCGCGGCCGTCGCCGATCCCGGCGAAGCGGAGCGAGCGCCCCGGCGCGCCGGCGTGTTCGCCGTGCCCGGCGCCGTCCGCCGCGTGTTGGGCCAGGTAGCGGCGATAGTGCGGCGCCTCCGTCGTCTTGACGTCGAACGGCGCGTGCTCGGCGACCGCGGCGAGCCGCGCGAACGCGTCCTCCGTCGCGTGTGCCGAGAGACAGAGATCGGCCGTCGCGCGCCCGATCGGCAAGACGAAGAAGACGCTCCACATCGCGATATCCCAGTCGACCAGGAGAGCACCGAACTCTTCGATTCGACCGAGGTTCACGGTCGAGAGCGTCGTGTTGATCTGGACGCTCATCCCCTGCTCCCGTGCGACCCGCACCGCTCGAAGCGTTCGGGCGTACGAACCTTTTACGCCGCGGAACGCGTCGTGCTCCGCCGCGCCCGGGGCGTCGAGGCTGAGCCCGATTCGCCGTACGCCGAGCCCGGCGAGGCGGCGAATCGCGGCGTCGGTCAGGCGCCCCGTGGCGCTGGGCGAGATCGACACCGAGAGCCCGCGAGCGCAGCCGTATTCGACGATCTCGTAGAGATCGTCACGCATCATCGGGTCGCCGCCGGTCAGAATGAACAGCGGCCGTGCGTTGGTCGCGATCCCGTCGATCAAGGTCCGCGCTTCCGCGGTCGTCAGCTCCAGCGGGTCGCGACGAGGTTGGGCCTCGGCGCGGCAGTGACGACACGCGAGCGCGCATGCGCGCGTCATCTCCCAGATCACGATACGCGGCGCCAGGTCGTACGCCGGCGCGGCCATCTTGTCGGCTTGCATGCGACAATTCATGCACCGTGGTACGCCCTGTCGTGTGAAGAACCTGCGAAGGCTGCCGCACATCTGGTCGAGCGTCGCGGTATTGCGACAAAAGCGGCAGCGCCTCGCAAACCAATCGCATCTTCACACGATGTTCGCACGACCTTCACGGCTCGTGCCGTATTGCGCTTGTATGCTTTGCGCGCCGGATTCTCGGTAGAAAGCGCAGAGATGCAATGACCCTTCGGACTTTTGTCGCAGCGTTGGCCGCGACGTTCGCGCTTTCGATCGCCGGAGCAGCCGCCGACACGACGACGACGCCCCTGGCGATCGACCTCACTGCCTCCAATTGGAAGTTTACGCCCGGCACGATCGTAGCGCATCCGGGACAGACCATCGTGCTGCACGCGAAGTCGGTCGAAGGGGCGCATGCCCTCATCTCCGACGATCTGGGCATCAAGCCGGTGATGATGCTTCCCGGCCGGACCGTCGACGTCACGTTCGTCGCACCGGCAAAACCCGGCAAGTATTACATGCACTGTCACCTCCCGTGCGGCCCCGGGCATGACAAGATGATCGTCGAGGTGGACGTCCAGTGACCAACCGCGTCGTTCTCTTCGCAATGGCCTGCATCGCGCTGCTCGCAAGCGCTTTGTTCGGGCCGTCGACGCAACAGGCAACGGCGCTCCCGACGTTCGCACAAGCTTATCACGTCGACTGCAAGGCTTGTCACACGGCCATTCCCGGGCTCAATGCCTATGGCCGGTACATCCAACGGACAGGCTTCGCCGCGCTCGACCCAACCGTCATGAAACAGGTCCTGCCGCTTCTCGTCAGAGAGGCGGTCAGCGGACGAAGCACCGGCAAGCTGGACGCCACCCAGCCGAACAAGAAGGTAACCACCACGAGCGTTTCCGCCAATGTGGTGGGGTATATCGGAACCTCGGTGACCTATCGTGCCGAACAGTCGTTCTACAGCAACGATGTGAGCGGCGGCGGCCTCGGCAGAGCCTGGTTCGGCTACCACGATCTCTTCAAGCGGAACGGCCACCTCTTCATCGGGAAGATCGAGCCGGCGACGATGCCGATGTACGCCAATCAGGGTGACCTAACCGGCTTCTCCAGCTCGAGCGTCGCGGTCGGGAAGCACTCGTACGCGCTCGCCTCGGCGCGCTGGGGGGTCGGATTCAACTACGTCCACGCTCCGGTCGACGCCGAGATCTCGTGGAGCGCGGGAGGCAGCAATCTCATCAATGCCGCCGACTTCACGACGATGCCCGGTGCCGATAAAACGGTCCACTACAAGCTCGCCTACGCGACGCCGAACAAGCCCTTCGAAATCGGTGTGTTCGGTGCTGCCGGCGGATTCGTGCTCCCGTCGAAGGCGCTCGACAACTACACTGCCAACGGCGTGTACGCGCAACGCGATCCGGTCAACGGCGTTCCGGGCGTGGTGATGTTCTATCAAACCACGTACGATTCGAACGCGGGGACCGGGAGCAAGGGCGCAATCGTTTCGGCTGCGGGCCACTCCTACGCCGTCGAGCTCTTCCAGCCGGTTTTCAAGGGTAACGTGATGATCGGGCTCCGTCCCGTGGAGTTCACGAACAACGGCCTTGGAACGTATCGCCACTTCGGCAACGTCGACATCTACTGGCACGACCCACGCATTCCGTATCTGTACGTGGCCGCGGAGTCGGCATTCGCTGCAAGCTCGAACGCACCCAGCGGCCGGCCGACATGGCGGTTCTCGGTAAAATGGGCCGGACCGCTCCGGGGACCGTTCAAGCAGTAACGGGACAGGAGCCCGAACGGAAGGGCCCGCGCACGTCGCGGGCCCTCGCCGTTCGGCGCGGGTTCGCCTGACATCGCGATCCTTTCCGCGTTACCGGTGATGGGGTCAAGTTGGGGGTAGAATCCTCGATCATGCGGGTCAAACTCGGACACGTCGGCCACTTCGGTTTGGCCGTTCACAATCCGGAATGGGATAGCGTGGCGGCGACCGTCGAGAAACATTTTCGTCTGGGCGATCCGACCGCCGGCTTAGTCGCGGGGATTGAAGAAGTGGGCCACCTTTTGGCACGGCACTTCCCCCGAAAGCCGTCTTCCTCGCGCTAACACGTACCGGGCTATCTTATGTCGGTCCCGCCGGCGAGACCGCCGGTGCCGCCCAGAGCACGATCAAGTACGCGAGCAGCGCGAGCCAACAGACGGCAAACGCGGACGGCAAGCCGTAGTTGAGAAGGAACCGCGTTTGGTCGCCGCGCGTCAGCAGCGCGCCGCGGGGGTCGCAGCAGAGCTGCTCGAACTTGGCTCTGCCGCGGAGTCGTTGCCACTTCACGAGGTCCGTGAAAAACGTGTTCCCCACGAGATCCCGTTCACCGGCCTCCAGCAGCATGAGCTGCCACTGACAGTACGCGACGTCGTGGCCGCCCGGAATGATGATGCGAGTCCACACGAAGAGCACGAACATTCCCATCGCGAACAGGATCACCGTGAGCCAAGGGAACGTACCGCGCGCGGCATGCCCTTGACCGACGAAGGCGGCGACCGACAGCAGAACCGATTGCGAGGTCAGCAGCATCGTGCGATGCTGCTGCAAGACCGCGTCGTATTGAGAGCAGAGGGAGTGCAGTCTCGCGTACGCGAGGCTGTCGTCGCTGGACCGCAGCGCACCGGCGGCGTCGTCTGACATCACGATCCTTTCCACGGTTCCTGGCAGGGCGGGTTTTCGAAGGTGGGTAGACTTCGACCATGCGGATCAAACTCGGACACGTCGGCCACTTCGGTTTGGCCGTCCCCAACCCGAAGGCGAGCGCCGCCTGGTGGCAGGCGAACTTCGACCTCGACGAGATCTTCCGCTTCGAGGACGGGATCGGGCTCAGCAACGACAACGTCACCATCGTGCTGACGAAGGGCAGGGCGCACCCCGCGACCATCGGTCACATGTCGTTCCACGTTGCCGACATGAAAACGCTCCGCCGGGCGCTCGCGGCGCTGCGGAAAGAAGGCGTCGACCTGGAGGACCCGGGCGATGAGATCGGTCCGGAAGCGCCTGGCTCACCGCATGTGGGCTTGTGGTTTCACGACCCCGACGGCTACCGCTGGGAATTGTCGGTCCAGAACGCTCGCCGCTCGGCGTAACCAGCCAAGCACCAGCGTGCCAGGCGGGTACGATCGTTTGACATGCAGATGATCGAAGGCAGTCGTCTCTTCGGGCGCTCAGCCCTGGAGCGCCCCATCGGCGCGGGGACGTTCTCCTTCACCGACAACAGCGGGCGCGGGCGAGAGGCGCATATCGCCTTCGACTGCGGCTGCAAGGCGGAAGAATCCGAGCCGGACCGGTTTCGCATTGAGGCCTGCAGCGCTCATCGCGACTGCGCGTAGCCGGTTATCACCTCACCACCCCAGGCACGCACGCGGTCTGCGATCGCGTCGCGGACCTCGCGGATTCGCGGATCGTCGACGCCCTTGGTCGGATTCCGCGAGAGATCGTAGCCGATCTCGCGCATCACCGTGCGAGCGGCTCCGCGTGCGGCACCACCACCGCCTGTGCGGCAGCCTTCGAGATCGGGGAGAGCCACGCGAAGAGAGCGGTCGCGGCGAACGCGCCGGCGAGCTGCGCGGCGATGAACGCCGGCACGTCGCCGGGCCGGATCCCGGCGAACGTGTCGGTCAGCGAGCGGGCGATCGTCACGGCGGGATTCGCGAACGAGGTAGACCATCCGACCGAGCCCGCGTCGAGCGGTCGCTGGCGATCAGCGCGCCGTAGACGAGCAGCCCGGCGGCGAACGGGACGCTGCCGATCGGGTCGCCAGCGCGATCGCGCTCGTGTTGATCAGCCCCGGAAAGAGGGTCAGCACGACCAGCACGACGTTCGCTGCGTAGGATTTCGCCAGCGGCAGAGTGCCTGCTTCCGGCATCTTACGTCGCGACGGGCTCCGGCGGCTTCGCGTCGCCGAGCAGCGTGGTCAGCTTCTTGCGCCGCCAGAAGCCGTAATAGTAGATCGTCTGGAACAGCAGGCCGGCGCAGAACGCAGCCGGATACGCGATCCACACGCCGCGTAGCCCCAGATGCGGCGCGAGCGCGTACGCGACCGGCACTTCGACGCCCCAGATCGCGACGATCGAGAGCGCGGTCGGCCAGAGGACCTCGCCGCTGGAGCGCATGAGCCCGGAGAGCACGCTCGACGTCCCGAAGATCACGTAGCTCCACAGCGTGATCGCCAGCAGATCGTGCGCCGTCTCGATCACGTGGGCGTCGGTAATGAACAGCGAGAGGAATGCGTCGTTGAAGACGTAGACGATCGCGATCAGCGCGCCGCAGATCGCCCAGTTCAGCGTGACGCCGGCGCGCGCGATCGTGCGCAACCGATCGAAGCGCTTGGCGCCGATCGACTGCGCGCCGAAGATCGACGCCGCGATCCCGATCGAGATCGCCGGGAACTGGACGTACGAGACGATCTGGTTCACCGCGCCGTACGCCGCGGTCGCCGACGAGCCGAACCGGTTGACGATCGAGATGACCGCGATCTCGGCGAGCGAGACCATCACCATTTGCAGTCCGGTCGGGATCCCGATCCGGATCAGCGTTCGCAGCAGCCGCGGCTCGATGTTCATGTGCCGCACGATCGACATGTCGAGCGCGAGCGGGTTCTTCTCGAGCGCCAGCGCTACCAGCAGAAAGGCGAGCGCCAGCGCGTTCGCGATGATACCGGCGATCGCCGCACTCACGATCCCGAGCTGCGGCAGCCCGAACCAGCCGCGGATGAGGGCCGGCGTCAGGATCATGATCAGCACGGTGCTGACGATCAGCGCGAGGAACGGTGTGCGCGAGTCGCCGGTGCCGCGTACGAACGTCGTGTACGCGAGATACGGGAAGAACAGCGGCAGCGACAGGAACCACACCCGCGCGTAGATGAGCGCGTCGTCGTAGACGTCCAGCGGCGTTCCGATGAGGTGCAGCAGCGGCGGCAAGAAGAACCAGCTCGCCGCCGCGATAATCGCTCCGGAACCGATCGCGAGGGCGAGCGTCGTCCCGGCGACGGCCTTGAGCTGCTCTTCGTTCCGGGCTCCGTAGGCCTGCCCGATCAGCACCGAGCTGGCGCTCGCGATCCCGATGAAGAACGCGATCATGAAGAAGATGATCGGGAAGAACGACGACGCCGCCGCGAGCGCGTGCACCCCGATGAGCCGGCCGAGGTAGATGCTGTTGAGCGTCGCCGACGCCGACTGCAAGATGTTGCTGAGCATCAGCGGGACGAGAAACGCCAGCATCGCCTGCCACAGGGGTCGGGAGTCGTCGAGGGCGAGCCGGCGCTGCTGCATCCCCGACCGTATGCCCGCTCCGGGGAGCCGTTCCCCGCGGCGGAGAATCCGGCGGAGCGGCGGGCGATTAGCTCAGCGGGAGAGCAGCTCCTTTACACGGAGAAGGTCGGCGGTTCGAATCCGTCATCGCCCACATCGCATCTGCTTTATCACGGTAAGTCCTCGACTTAGGGTGACTTGGAGGTAACCGTAGCCCCGTCCAGGCGGCGAAGGATGAGCGACGCGACGGACATCATATCGAGCGCGTCCTCTTCAGAGATGTGCCAAACGACTTGTGGCACGTGCGCGGTCACGTTCCGGAATGCGTGCACGAGTCCGCGCGCGAGGTGGGCAATGCCTTTCTGCTCGTTTTGCAGCGACGGCGTATCGTACCGATTCAGCGCCACGATGGGGAACGGCCGCGACCCGCACTCAGGGGAACGATGAGAGTCCAGCAAGACGAAGTCCTCTCGCCCCGCGGGCTTGAGTCGTACGTGCCCCGGTGGGATCCCGCTTGCGCCTGTTTCCCCCAGAGCACGGGGCGCCTGTCGTTCCCCAAGGCCTTTGAGTATGGCTTTGACCGCCAGTACGCCAGAGGAGCTCCACGTTGGCTAGTCGCTACGGCGCGACCGTCGGTCGTGCCCCCTCATCGGCTCGGACGGAATTCGGACGCCTCGCTGATAGGCTGAGGCATCACCTGCTCACCATCCGAGGACAATCGATGAAAAACGCTCCCGGGACCGCGCTAGCCGTACTGCTTTTCGGCGCGGCCTGCATATTGAGTGTCGGCTCCGCGCTGGCGCAGACAACGCCCGCTCCGTCCGTGCCCGCGGCGATGCCGCCGGGCATGACCCCGGAAAGCATGCGCATGATGATGACGCCCGGCGAGATGGACCCCAAAGGCCTGCCTGCCGGTTTGACGCCCGAGAGCGGCTGCGTCCCAACGATGGGATATCACTATGCGAAGGCGTCGGACTTCCCGTTCGGACCGATTTACGGATATTACGGCGGCAAGCCGATTTTCACCGAGTTCATGCCGACGGTCGAACAGTTCGCCGCCGGCTTCAACGTCGATGACATTAAGCCGTTGCCCGGCTACAAGATCGACCACATCGATATTTGGTTTGAAAAGAACGGCCATCCGGGTTTGCCGGTGCCGCATTACGACATCCATGCGTGGTACGTCCCGCATAGCGAACACATGACGTTCTGCAACAACCCGTCGGGGAAGCGGCCGCCGTGGCTATGAGCGTGGGATGGGTTCCGTGTTCGGGCCGCGCTTCAGCGGCGGGACTGGTATGGCTGCCGCGATTGCTGGAGAAAGCGCGTCGCTGTGAAGCCTCCCAGAATGGGCGTCTCGTCGACGGATACTGTTACGGCGACAACGACTTCATCGATAAGCAGCTCATGACGTTTTTGCGCACGGATGACGCTACGATCTCGACACTCGTACGCGAGCATTCGGACGATACCGACGTTGCGACCATTCTGGTCGGCCGCAGCGGGCGCAGTCCTGCAGAGTGCGAGGCATTTGCCAAGAAGTTCAGCCGGAACTTCTTCGACTTCGTGCTGCTCGAGGCGGACGAAGGACGGCTTCGCCCGGGCCCCAAGGCGACGATCTTGAAGTTCCTGTACAACACCGTGATGATGCCCGTAGTCTACCGGATGTTCCAGCGCGACGAACGGAACCGAAAAGGCCTCGCATCGCTGCGAAGCCCCCTCTGATTGGTCGGGCAGACAGGATTTGAACCTGCGACCCCCAGTCCCCCAGACCGTCCGGTCCGTGAACGCGGGAACGCGAATCGTTGCAGCACAAGGCTTTTCGGTCCGCCGGTTTCCGCGGTCGACCGCGCTATCTGTTGTAAAAATCTGTTGTAGAATGGTGGACCATTACCGGCTCCGGGCTCGGCTCCCATTTGAGCCGCCCCGTCCAAATAGGGCGCACCGGGTGATCGAAGCCCGCTTGGCGCGACGGGGGCGCTTGTTTGATGGACGCGCGGCCGGAACTTTGCCGACCTGTGCGGCAACGTTTCTTGCCCATCTCGCCGCGCGGCGTCGAAGCGCGCGAGCACGGCTACGCTTGGTGCTTCGCTGCGCGAGGTAGGCGGGCGGCGCTGGCGACGGGTTAGGGTGATTTGAGCCGCAGCGTCACGGGTTAGGATGATTTGACGGGTTATTGTGATAGACCACATCGCATCTGCTTTATAGGGCAAAAAAGGGCCGCGACGCATCAAGTGTCGCGGCCCTCTTTCTGTTAGCCCCTAGTGCGGATGATGGTCGTCTTGCTGGTCCGGATGGTGGCCACGATCGTTCTTGCCCTGATGCGCGCGGTCCGCGGGCTGCGGCCGCTGAGCGGGGCCGTGCATATCGTTTCCCTGGCGCTGCGTGTTGTATTGCGCCGTGCGCTGCGGGTTGTATTGCACCGTGCGCTGCGCGTGGTATTGCGTCGCGCGCGGCGGGTTGTCGTTGCCGTTGTCGTGGCGCAACTGGCCGCTGTTGCCGCGCATCCCGTTGGCGTTGCCGTTACGCCCGTATGCGTGGCCGTTGCCGTGGCGGTGCGTCGTGTCGTATTTCCCCGTGCGCTGCGTGTCGTACGTGTAGCCGCTCGCGTTCTGATTGTAGTACGCTGGCTGGCCCCACGGGTACTGGCCGTTGCTGTTCGGGTAGATCGTCTGCCCGTTCGGCATCACGATCCGGCCGTCGCCATAGACGGTACCGCCGTTGCGGGTGTAGCCGACGATGTTATTCGCCGCTTGCTTCTTGTGCTGGTAGTTGTTGTAGAGGATGATCCCACCGATGACCGCCGCCGCGCCGAGCAGGGTATTGAGCGTCGACTGTGTGCTTGCGGTTGCGGGCTTGGGGATCGAACCAACCGCCAGTGCGGCTGCCATACCGGCTGCGGTGATGAGCTTCGAGAGACGATGGAGCATAATTGCGGGATCCTTCTAGCGGCGGAATCTCCGCCGCTCTTGGTGTCGTACCCCAATTGTGCTCCTCGATCATGGGAAGAAGCTGACGTCCACCAACCCCTTGCTTAAAGATCGCCCCGAATCAGCAGCGCCCCGATCGCGCAGTACCAGATCGATTGCACGATGACGATCGCGCCGAGACTGTGCGGGTTGAGGTGTCCGACGAAGACCAAGACGGCGATACTCAACGCCTCCGATGCAAAGCCGACGATCCCGGTGGTGCGGAGGGCGCCGGCCGAGCGGACTAGTCCGGCTGACCACAGCGTCACCGCCAGCGCCGTGGCACCGATTCCGAACTTCGTCAGTACTTGGATCGTGGCTGCGCAGGCGGCAAGGATGTCCAGCGCAATCCCGGCGCTCGCCGGCGTCGCAGCGGCGTAGCGCGCCGCGAGCGCCGGGACGAGAAAGCCGTCGATCAGCGCGGCGCCGATCGTTGCGCAGGATGCGAGCGCATACGCGATCAGACCGGCGAGCACGTGCTCGCGATGGAGGCCGCGTCGCATCGAGAAGACGGTCAGGCCGAACAGCAGCGCGCCGACCATGACGATGAGCACGCCGTGCACGACCTCGTCGACGACGCTCAGCGCGATGAGTTGAGCGAACACGGCGGCCGGCCCATGCGCCGGAGCGATCGACGGGTGACGTGCTACCGCAGCGATCGTCAGCGCAGCGGAGAGGGCGATCGCGATCCCCGCGACCTTGCCGCGCGGCACGCCGCCGGTGATAACGGACGAGTCCTGGTCGAGCACGGAAACGTACCTCACGGTCGAAGATCGTCCAACCCTATCAGGTCGCAACGCAAATCGACTGGACCCTCGGCTCGCGGCGTCCGCTTCCGGACAGCGAGGGCGGGATGTCCGGAGCACGAACGGTGGCGGTACTATGACCCATGCGCTCTCTCGCCGTCTGATCGCCGAGTTCATCGGCACGTTCTGGCTGGTGCTGGGCGGATGCGGGAGCGCCGTCCTCGCGGCGGCGTTTCCGAAGCTCGGGATCGGCTTCGGCGGCGTCGCGCTGGCGTTCGGGCTCACGGTGCTGACCGGTGCGTACGCGTTCGGACCGATCTCCGGCGCGCATTTCAACCCGGCGGTGACGGTCGGGTTGTGGGCGGCGCGCCGCATCCCCGGCCGCGACGTGCTGCCGTACGTCGTCGTTCAAGTCGCCGGCGGGATCGTCGCGGCGGCGGTGCTGTACGCGATCGCGAGCGGGGCGCCGGGCTTCAGCACCGCCGGCGGCTTCGCGAGCAACGGCTACGGCGATCATTCGCCGGGCTCGTACACCCTCATCGCCTGCATCGTGTGCGAGCTGGTGATGACGTTCATGTTCCTGATGGTGATCCTCGGCGCGACCGACTCGCGCGCGCCGGGCGGCTTCGCGCCGATCGCGATCGGGCTCGCGCTGACGCTGATCCATCTCATCAGCATCCCCGTCACCAACACGTCGGTGAATCCGGCGCGCAGCACGGGCCCGGCGCTGTTCGTCGGCGGCTGGGCGATCGCGCAGCTGTGGATGTTCTGGCTCGTGCCCCTGATCGGCGGCGCGCTCGCCGGGCTGTTCTATCCGCGCGCCTTCGGCGCGACGGGGATCGCCCCGGAGAAACCTGCGCTGGGTGCGGAGGGCCAGCCGGCCGGATGATTCGGCGCGAGGCGCCGGACGCGGTCGCGGACCGAGCGATCGTGGTGACGGCGCTCATCAAGCGCTACGGCGAGCTCGACGCCGTCGCGGGGATCACGTTTTCGGTGCCGCGCGGGACCGTGTTCGGGCTGCTTGGCCGCAACGGTGCCGGAAAGACCACCACGCTCGAGTGCTGCATCGGGATCGGCAGGCCGACCGCCGGCTCCGTGCGCGTCCTCGGGCTCGACCCCACCAAGCGCCGCGAGCTCTCCGCGCTGCGACCGCGGATCGGCGTGCAGCTCCAGGCGACCTCGCTGCCCGAGAAGGCGAACGTGCGCGAAGTCCTGGAGCTGTACGCCGCCTATTACGGGATCGCGTCGCGCGCGGCGGAGATGGCGGAGCGCGTCGGACTCGACGGCAAGCTCGACCGGCAGATCGCGCAGATGTCGGGCGGCGAGCAGCAGCGTTTGGCGCTCGCGCTCGCGCTCCAGCACGATCCCGAGGTGCTGTTCCTCGACGAGCCGACGGCCGGGATGGATGCCTTTGGGCGGCGCATCTTGTGGGGTGAGGTGGAACGCCTGCGCGACGGCGGGAAGACGATCGTGCTGACCACGCACTACATCGAGGAAGCCGAACGGCTCAGCGATCGGATCTGCATCATTCAGCGCGGCCGGATTGTCGCCGAGGCGGCGCCGGCGGATCTCGTCGCGCGTCACGGCGGCGATGCGACGGTGTCGATCGCCGCGGACGGGTTCGCCCCCGACGCAGCGCTGCAGGCACTCGGCGTCTGGACGCGCACCGGCGCGCAGTGGAAGCTCGCGACCCGCGGCGAGCCCGGGCTCGCGCTCGCCGCGGTCGTCACGCACGCCAACGCGCTGGGCGCGAAGATCGCCTCGCTCGACATGCATCGCCCCACGCTCGAAGATGCGTTCATCGCGATCACCGGCGAGACGATCGAGGAGACCGGATGAGGCTGCTGCGGATGTTCCTCGTCCAGACGAAGGCGAACTTCGTGTGGTACTTCCGGCGCGACGGCGAGATGATGTTCTGGACGCTCGCGATGCCGGTCTTTTTTCTCGTCCTCTTCTCGTTCGCGTTCTCGAGCGGGCCGAACTCCGGCTCGTCACGGTTTCTCGTGCCGGGGATCATCGGCGCCCAAGTGCTGAGCTCCGGGTTCTGGGGCGTCGGCGTCATGCTCGCGACGTTCCGGGAGAAGCACTTGCTGCGGCGCATCTACATCACGCCGATGCCGCCGTGGGTGTTCTTCGCCTCGCTGGTCGTCTACCGAATGGCGCTGCTGGCCGCGCAGGCGACGATTCTGGTCACGGTCGGCGCGCTGGTCTTTCACGTGCGGATCATCGGCAACCCGCTCTCAATCCTCGCGATCCTGCTGCTCGGCACGGCGACCTTCGTCTCGCTGGGCACGATCATCGGCGCGCTTGCGCGCACGACCGAGAGCGCGAACAACATCGCCTCGATCCTCACCGTCCCGCTCGCGTTCCTCTCGGACGCCTACGTGCCGATCGACCGCTTCCCGCACGCGGTCAGCTCGGCGCTGCGGATGCTCCCCTCAACCCAGTTCATCGACACGTTCCGCGACGTCTCGGTCTACGGCGCATCGCTGACGCACTACGGCGCCTGGATCGGCATGCTCGTCCTCTGGACGATCGCCGGCACGGTGATCAGCGCGCGAACCTTCCGCTGGGTGTAGCCGGTTTGAGACGCTCTTGAGACGGTGCCGGGCTAGGCTGGCGGTGAGGGTGACCCCACATCCCGCCGCCCAGGAGGCAACACCGTGGCCACATCCGTCCGCACGTTCGTCGATTGCCGTGAGTTTCCGAGCGAGAACAACTGCTCGCTGAAGATCTCCGGGACCAGGGAAGAAGTCATCGCTGCCGCGGCCCAGCACGCCGTGTCGAGCCACGGGCACAAGGATACGCCCGAGCTCCGCGAGATGCTGGCATCGGGTCTGCGTGAGGAGCGCGCGTGAGCCCCTAGGAAGCCGCGGAACGCGCCTCCGTCACCGCGCGGTTGAACGGAAGCGCCAGGTAGGCCGCACGCGTGGCCGCATCGTCGATGGCGTCCGCGCGTGCGCGCATCACCGACTCGGCGTGCCGCAGGAGTTTGCCGGCCTGCTCCACGTGACCGCGCGCGAGCTCGACCTCCGCCGCGGTCCACAGCCACTCCGTCGGCTGCGGGGCGAGCTTGGGGTTCGAGTCGTAGAGCGCGAGCAGTTCTTCGACGGCGCTCGCCGCCGCGTCGCGGTCGCCGGCGCGAAC